>JASLML010000059.1 GCA_030746535.1 Fidelibacterota bacterium | reverse complement strand
CGGCATTCCGCTTCAGTTTTATGAGCTTCCGATAGGTCACGGTCTGACACAGTACAGGCTCTCTCTCGGCGGTGAATTTTACCGAAAGATTTTCGGACGCATGGCAACACTTCGCTGGAATGTGCATTATGCGTCATTTTCCCAGGAACAGGTTCATACGTCGTTATCCTTTGTCGGGTTCGATGAACCAAATCCGGACAGCCTTGCTGCCATGATCGGAGACAAGCATCTTTATAAGCACGGCAATATTTTTACAGGTACATTTTCCGGCCGGCTGGAAATCCTTCCTGAAAAGCTCATCGTGGAGGCAGGAGTGGATTGGAAATTTTCAGGGCGTGATTTTTTCAAATCTAACAGCTCCACATGGGACAGCTGGATGGAATACCGCAAAGTGAAAGGGTCCGTTATTCACAGCACACGACGTGTTGCTATCAATCAATATATTTCTATTCTCTACCAGAATGTAGATCCGATCAATAAAATTGGACCGATACCGTTTGAGCTGGAAGCGGGAATTCGGCTGCCTATGCCGCTTTTGGTGAGGAACGGATTCAATACAGCATCATTCATGCTCGGGTTAACAACCTATACGCAAATGTGGTAGATTACCCTGTTCCATGGAAGGCATGAATTCTAAAAAGAGCATCTTCAGCTGGGCGCTGTACGACTGGGCCAATAGCGCATTCGCAACGACAGTGATGGCCGGATTTTTTCCGCTCTTTTTCAAGGAATACTGGGCGGACCCGAACGAGCCAACGATGAGCACATTTTATCTCGGGCTTGCAAATTCATTGTCATCAGTAGTGATTGCATGCCTTGCACCGGTTCTGGGTTCTATTGCTGACCGCGGATCGGCCAAAAAGAAATTCCTTCTCTTTTTCGCATGTTTGGGAGTATTTATGACTTCGGGGTTGTATATGGTTGATATCGGCCAATGGAAGCTTGCGGCTGTCTTATTTGTGGGAGGTTCATTGGGATTTGCCGGTGGCAACATTTTTTACGACTCACTTTTGCCTTCCATTTCAACTGATGAGAATGTGGATAAAGTATCTTCGCTCGGTTTCGGACTCGGATACATCGGAGGCGGGCTGCTGTTTGCCCTGAATGTGCTGATGTTTCTTAAGCCGGATCTATTTGGTATTGCCGATGGAGCGCAGGCAATTAAAATTTCCTTTGTTACGGTAGGTATTTGGTGGGCGGTATTTGCGATTCCGTTGTTTCTGAATGTGAAAGAACCCCGGATTCATGATCCTGTTCCGCTAGGGCAGGCAGTATCCCTTGGACTTCAGCAGCTGAAGGATACACTGAAACGCATACGGCATTTAAAGGTTGTAGGATTGTTTCTATTGGCGTACTGGTTCTATATCGACGGCGTAGATACCATTATCAGGATGGCTGTGGATTACGGCATCAGTTTAGGTTTTCCCAGCGATTCATTGATCACCGCATTGCTGATTGTTCAGTTTGTGGCATTTCCATCTGCGCTGGCATATGGGTGGATTGCAGGCAAAATCGGTACAAAAGAAGCAATTCTTACCTCAATTGTAGCTTACAGCGTGATCACAGTCTTTGGCGCTTTTATGCAGGAAAAATGGCATTTTTATACGCTTGCGGTCTGCATTGGCCTTTTTCAGGGTGGCATTCAGGCGCTGAGCAGAAGCCTTTACACGCGCATCATCCCGAAGAAAAAAGCCGCTCAATTCTTCGGGTTTTACAACATGCTCGGAAAATTTGCTGCCATCCTCGGGCCGCTTTTAATGGGAACGATTACGGCCGTTACGGGAAACCCTAGGATCGGAATTTTGGCCATTTTAATCTTACTTATCGTCGGTTTTATCCTGCTGATAAAAGTGGATGTGGAAGAAGGGCAGCGAATGGCGGAAGCTTATTCGATCGAATAAAATGGGATTTCAAAAAACAGTTGTCCTGTATATTTTTCTTCGTATAAACTTGAAACCAAGCCCCGCTGGTGTGGCGTGCTCTTCAGGGAAAAGAATTTTTCTCGAGGGTGACTCGGCGGGGCTTTTCAATTCAAATGAACTTATTTAATTAATTACACTAAACACTTAAAGTAAATTATGAAATACAGAGCCAACTATTCTCAGCTTGTTATGCCGGATCATATTAATGTGATCGGAACCCTTTTTGGCGGAAAAATGGTGTCGTGGATGGATCTTGCAGCAGCAAAAGCGTCGTATCGGTTCTTGGAAGGAACAGGCGCTTCCGGCGCGGTAACCGTCGTAATTGAAAAGGTGGAATTCGCAGAACCGGTGTATCTTGGCGAATGGGTGAATTTTGTGAGCACGGTTGAGGAAGCCGGGAAAACGTCCTTTACCATAAAGGTGGAAGCATATGCGGAAGGCCGGGAACGCGGAAACCGGCTTGCATGTTCGGCTATCATTAAAATGGTGGCGGTCAAGGGTGACAAGGACGGTAAGTACAAAAAGCTGGCTCACGGGAAAACGGTTGAATAAATCCTCTAAAACATCAATTACATTTCTTTTTTTAGCACACCTCCAATTTTGGGGGTGTTCTTCTTTTACGGCAAAATCCTTTCCCGAGCCGATCATCCTTAGCAGCGAACCGGCTATGTCGCTACGGTACACATCATCGGAAGTTTCGATCTTCGTTCCGATTGTATGGCAGGAAGGACCGCACGCTGCCAATGTTTCCGTCATCCACAGGAATAATCCGTCATCTCCGCTGTTCCAGGACATAGTCTTTCCCCATGACTCAGTGAGATTTATGCTTCCAATCAATATTTTCAGCAAAGATTCTCTAGGAAATGTATTGAAAGTGGAACCGGTCGGCGGATATCGCGCGGTGCATCATTTCTTTTCGGCACCGACAGAGAAGGTGTTTGAATTTCCGACAATTTCAATCCCATGAAGCAGCTTCTTCCGATTCTGATTCTGTTCGGTGCGGCACAAGCGCAGACCGTAGTGAATATCAGATCAGTTCCATCTGAAGCGGATGTTTTTCTGGACAGCATCGAGATTGGCACGACTCCGATTGACACGATAAAGATTGACACCGGAAGACATACGCTGAAGTTTGAGAAAAAAGGATTTGTACAATCGAAAGGCGAAGTCGTCATCGCCGCCGCGAAACAACTGGATATAGATGTCCGGCTGGTTCCGCTGCATTCCGTATTTTTCAGAACGGATGAGGAAGATCTCGTGTTTGAATGGGACGGGAAACATAAATGGACGCATTCTTCCATTACATTTGAAATGCAGGAAGGGATTCACACGCTTAGAGTTTTCAGGAACAGAAACCAGGTTGAAGAACGATTGGTGAAAATCACTCGTCCGATGACGATGGAATATGCACTTCCGCCGGACAGTGCTCGGATGGATTCATTAGATATTTCAAACATTTCCATTGAGGAATAAGACAGGGCGAACCTAACTTTTCCGACTCAAAAGATTTATTTATTCACTTTTCATTAAGGAGCACCTTTATTATGGCACACGTTAATTTAATAACCCTTATTTCCGGAGACTGGCAGAATGCCGGCGCCGACCTGTTTGCTGTCGGACTTTTTGAAGGTGGAAGCCTTTCGCCGAGAGGCAAATCTGCGGATGAATCCGTTGGCGGTCAAATCGGGAATGCGATCATAAACGGCGACCTCAAAGGAAAAGCCGGTGAATCTGCAATCTTTTACGGAGAAAGTTCCAGAATCCTTGTAGTTGGGCTTGGAAAGAAAAAGGATTTTAATGCGGAAGCAATTCGAAGCGCAGGTGGTGCAGCAGCGAAAGCAGCCATTTCAGGGAAATGGAATCATGTGCTTGTGGAATCCTTTGGCGAAGATAAAACAAAATACGGCGGGCAGGCGCTGGCGGAAGGACTCATACTCGGCAGTTACCAGTTTCTGGATTATCACACCACGGACAAAGAACAATTCGAACTATCGAACATTTCAGTGATCGGCGGGAACAAAGGCGGCATCGAAAAAGGCACTGTAGTTGCCAATGCTGTATGTCTTGCTCGGAATCTCGAAAACCATCCCGGGAATGTTTCCACTCCGACAAAACTTGCGGAAACAGCTGCAGCCATTGCCAAAGAAGGAGGCATGAAGCTGACGGTATTGGACCGCGAAGAATTCACCCAAATGGGCATGGGCGGACTTGCAGGTGTAGCATCCGGAACGGACGAACCGCCGAAATTCATTGTGCTGGAATACATGAAAGGGAAGAAATCCCAAAAGCCGAAAATCGTTGTCGGGAAAGGAATCACTTTTGATTCCGGCGGCATTTCGATCAAGCCGGCCAGCAAAATGGACGAAATGAAATTTGACATGTGCGGCGCTGCTTCAGTATTAGGAATTATGAAGACTCTGGCAGGGCTGAAGCCGAAAATGAATGCTGTCGGTATCATTGCTGCGACGGAAAACCTGAGCGGCGGAAAAGCTTACAAACCCGGTGATATTCTGACCGCTTACAATGGAAAAACGATTGAAGTTTTGAATACGGATGCGGAAGGGCGAAACGTGCTTTCGGACGCATTGTCGTACGCCAGCAAGCATTACGATCCTGCGTTCATTCTGGATTTTGCAACGCTCACAGGCGCTGTATTGGTGGCACTCGGACACGAAGCCACAGGAGTGATGGGAACTAATCCGAAGCTCATGGAACGGGTGAAAAAGTCATCCGAAAAAACCGGCGAAAAGGTATGGGAACTTCCGCTTTGGGATGAATTCTGCGAGCACGTGAAATCAGACATTGCCGACGTGAAAAATATCGGAAAACCGATGCAGGCAGGCACGATAGCCGGCGCTGCGTTTCTGAAGGAATTTGTAGGCGAAGGAATTCCGTGGGTGCATTTCGACATTGCCGGAACAGCGTGGGGCGACCGCAAGAGATCGTACTTTTACAAGCAAAGCGCAACGGGCGAAATCATCCGACTCGCGCTGGACGTTATGGGCGCCTGATCGGAATTCGATGACTGCAACGACAGGAATAATCCTTTTTATCCTCGGCTGCCTAATCGGCGGCGGAGTGATTTGGTTTGTCCGCCAGAAAGAAGTGGAGTCCGCCCGAGCCGGTTCGGATCAGCTGAAGGAGGCGTTCGGCAGCCTGTCCAAGGATGCGCTGACAGAAAACCAAAAAGCCTTTTTCGCATTGGCGGAAAACAAATTCGCAGAAATCATGAAATCATCCGATACACAGCTCGAAGAAAAAAAGAAGCTTATAGATTCAACGCTGGAGGACATTACAAAAAATCTTGCAGGCCTCACCAAATCCACAGCCGAACTCAAAGGTCAGATGGAGGAATCCAAAAAAGGGATAGATGAGCTTTCAGACACCACATTGCAATTGAGCCGAATTTTGGACAGTTCCCAGGCCCGCGGACAATGGGGCGAACGGATGGTGAATGATATACTAAATCATCTCGGTCTAAAAAGAGGCATCAATTTTGAAACCCAGTCCGGTGCTAAAGAGGGGAAGCCTGATTTCACTTTTTTACTTCCGGAGGGGAAACGGTTGAATATGGATGTGAAATTCCCATGGACTCATTATGCAAACCTGTTCAGTGCAGAGGGAGAGGCAGAAAAAGACTCTGAGCGAAAGGAATTCTTGAAAGACGTAAAGGGACATGTGAAAACTCTTACCAAACGGGATTACATTGATCCGGCAGATGGAACTATGGATTTTGTGCTGATGTTCATTCCTAACGAAGGGATTTACGCGTTTTTGAACAAACCTAAAAAAGGTGAGGAAAACCTGGTTGAATACGCTATGAAAAATAAAGTTCTTCTCTGCTCGCCGATAACACTCTTCGCGATGCTAGCGATGGTCCGCCAATCTGTGCAGAGTTTTCATCTCGAATCCAAAGCGATTGAGGTGCAGGATCTTGTTCAGGCATTTAAATCTCAGTGGGGGAAATTCATCGAAAAGATGGAAGCACTTGGAAAATCACTTGGCACGGTACAGGGGCATTACGAAAATCTTTCAACCACACGCAGGAAGGCACTGGAGAAACCGATGAAGGAAATCGGCAAGCTGGAACTTGGCCATGGAGATGCTGCGGAATCGCTTCCGGAGGAAGAAGAATGAAAAAAATTTGTCATTCTGAATCCCGATTTATCGGGATGAAGAATCTTCATCATCATAACCACTTGCTTCAAATTGGCGAAGATTCTTCGCTCGTTTTGAACTTCGTTCATAACTCACTCA
>JASLML010000058.1 GCA_030746535.1 Fidelibacterota bacterium | reverse complement strand
GGTACTCCGGGGATAACAGGCTTATCTCCCCCAAGAGTTCACATCGACGGGGAGGTTTGGCACCTCGATGTCGGCTCATCACATCCTGGAGCTGGAGAAGGTTCCAAGGGTTGGGCTGTTCGCCCATTAAAGTGGTACGTGAGCTGGGTTTAGAACGTCGTGAGACAGTTCGGTCTCTATCCGCCGTGGGCGTAGGATATTTGAGGGAAGCTGCACCTAGTACGAGAGGACCGGTGTGGACGAACCTCTGGTGCACCAGTTGTCACATCAGTGGCATCGCTGGGTAGCTATGTTCGGTCAGGATAAGCGCTGAAAGCATATAAGTGCGAAACCTATCCCAAGATAAGATATCCCTACCGTAAGGTAATAAGGCTTGTTGTAGACTACGACGTTGATAGGCCACAGGTGTACGTGCAGTAATGCATTTAGCCGAGTGGTACTAATTAGCCGAACGGCTTTGTCAAATTTTTCTATGCCTTTTGAATGCAGCGTCAATTTCCAAAAATTTTTCCTGGTGACTATAGCGGCGGGGCACCACCCGATCCCATCCCGAACTCGGAAGTTAAGCCCGCCCGCGCCGATGGTACTGCACGGGAGACTAGTGCGGGAGAGTAGGTCGTTGCCGGGAACATTTAAAAATCCCCTCTGCGGAGGGGATTTTTTTTATTCTGTGATGCAGGACACTCTCTTCGGAAAATCATTGTTTCCATTCGTCATATTCGGCTAAATTAATAGCAAGGACATGAGCATCTTGAATCGATCCAGAATAAACCTGATCACCATTTTGCTAGCTGGAATGCTTGTTTTTCCATCCAAAGGTAGATCGCAAAATGTAACAGTCACCGGGCAAATTTTCGAATATGTGACCTATTATATGAGCAATTTTGATGTGCAGTCCGGCTCATCCGATATTCAGCTTTTCCGTTATTTGATCCAGTCTGATTCCTATCCTGTGTATGCCCAGGTTTGGTTTAAAGCATCTATGGTATCTCCAGCGCTGGGTGTTATAACTCCAACCACAATTGTAGAGTTGGAATCAAATGTAATGCAACTGCTGGCTGATCTTACCCTGGATAACCGTTATTTTACCGTTACATCCGATTATCTCTATGACCAAGCTTCTCCACCCAATGCTATACCGCTGGATGTAACACCAATTCAATTGCTTGATCCGCAGGAGTTTGATGCAATGATGAGTTCGATCATGACCACTGGACAACTGGCGGATGGTGAATATACATTTGAAATTAAAATTTATGCAGGAGCCGATGAATCCGGTTTGGCCTTGATTGAACATGATTCAAGGAACATCGTGGTTCAGACGCCAACTGCAATCACACTCGAATCTCCTGGTGGTAATGTAGAGGACACAACGCAGACCGTTGTTTATACGACCTATCCCTTTTTCAATTGGTCCAGTCAAGGATGCGGTGGATGCGAAACCTATATTCGGGTAGCCCAATATGATCCTTCCGAACATGCATCCATTGATGAAGCGATCGAAGACGAGACATCGCTTCCAGCAAGCCAGACGGAAGGTTGGGAGAATATCGGAAGTTTTGCCAGTTACCAATATCCTGTAACAGGAGCTCGACCTCTGGAATTTGGTAAATTGTATGTCTGGCAAGTGAAGAAATCACTCAATACAACCGGAGGGATGGAAGAACTGATTTCAAATATCAATGTATTCAAAGTTGCCGATCCTGCCGGTGGAACGGCTGCAACTCAGGCGACCTATCATCCCGTTTTGGAAGGTTTGAGGCAGGCACTTGGCGAAGATCAATTTAATGGTCTTTTCAGCAGCGGCAGTCCTCTGGATGGCTATACGGTTCAGGGCACCTACACGATTGATGATCAATCTGTGGACGAATCCAGTATTACCTATTTACTGAATCAGGTCATCAATCAGAATATTACGGTTATAAACGTGGATATTGAGGATTGATGAGGAACCGAATTCTATCGTTATTAATGCTTGTTACTTTTGGCGCCAGCCTATCCCCGGCTGCTGCTAAGATTGCGGTAGTCACAAAAGTAAAGGGCATGGTGGAAATGGAACGTGATAAATCAGGTTTCAATGCATTGAAACCCGGCATCATTCTTGAAGACGGCGACCGCATTCGTACCGGCAGCAATGGTTTTACGGCACTCATTTATATTGATGATAAATCGCTATTGAAAATTAAGGAAAATACCGAAATCGTTATCACCGGAAAGCGTGATGTTAACAGCATTTCAAAGGAAGCAAATATTTCGCAGGGAACATTGCGTGCATCGGTAGGAAAGCAGAAAAAAGGAGAATTCGTTGTAAAATCACCAACATCAGTTGCATCTGTAAAAGGTACGGTGTTTGATTTCATTTCAGACCCAAATTCAGGTGACCAAGTGATAGGGATCGAAGGAATTATTGCGCTGACAAATACGCTTACTGGAGCATCCATAGATGTTACAGAGGGGATTACAGGATTCTCCGATCAGGACGGGTCTTTGAATTCCGCACCAACAGATCCTTCTACCATTCCAACCTATCCGGAAGATGAAGAAACGGGTGGATCATCATTCCTTAAAATCATCCTTGAAGGGCCGGACGGGGATGAAAAGACCATCATAATAGAATACCAGTAGGCCTTGCGCCGCTGATCACCGGCCGATACCATAATCAAATGGCTGTTGACCGAACAATTCTTCGATTACTTTATCAACTTCTATTCCTATCTTTTTTCTTTTCAGCAGGTACAGCTCAATTGCTGTATCACAAACCTCCAGACGGCGGGAAAGTGGATGAAAATCTTGAGCTGTCGGTTATGCTATTCACCGAAATTTCCGTATCGAAGGCAACGGTGTATTTCCGGGAAAGGGGAGGGCTTTCCTATTCTGAAATTGCAATGCGCCAATCTACTCCAAACTGGGTGGCTGTTGTCCCTGGTTCACGGCTGACAGAAAAAGGGCTGGAATACTGCATTGTCGTTGATTTAACAGACGGGTCTAGACATGCCAGTCCCAGTAATGCACCCTTTGACAATCCCCATGTAATACTGATACAGGCTGGAGAAGATAAATTCAAAAAATTCAATGCTGCGGGCAAAGCTGCTGCTGCTCTGCTGGCTACTCCCGATGTTTTAATTTTATCCCCTGAACCTTCCGAACTTGTTCGTCCGGAAAATGTTGTAATTGCGGTTTCATTGTTCAGCGCTCCACAAGTGGATTCGGCAAGCATCCGAATTGAACTTGATGGAGTGGACCAGACAGCTGCAAGCATTATTGAATCGGGCATTATCAGTTACACTCCCGCCTCTCTTACGGACGGGCTGCATACCGTCGTTCTACATATGGAAACCACCTACGGAATGCCAGTGGAACCGCTTTCATGGTCGTTTACAGTCACCAGTGGACTGGAGAGTATTGTAGAAGAATTTACCTACGGCGGCAATCTTGGCTCACGCGTTTCGCATGAGTCTCTTTCTGGAGTAACTTATGATGTAAGCGAATTAACGGGCGAAGGATTTGTATCGCTTCCATTTGCTGAAATAAAGGGTTCAATCCGCCAGACGTCAAGAGAATCCCAATACCAGCAGCCGCAAAACAGAATGTCTGGGACGTTTAAAATGAGTCAATATGTAGACTTAAAATTCGGAGATTTCAATCCGCGATTATCTCCATTTCTGATCGATGGCAGAAGGGTAAGGGGAACCGGTGTATTCCTTGATTTACCATGGGTGCGCTTTCAATATATTAGAGGAGAACTAAACCGTTCAGTCCAAAATCAGGAAGGTGTCGATAAAACATATCAATTCTTGGCCAATGATATTACCACCGATTCAACCGGCAAAACGACTTACTCTCTGGATCGTGTAGGCTATACTTTTCAGAGGAATATGACAGCATTAAGGCTTTCTGTAGGCCCCAAATATGGATTAAATGCAGGCATACATATGCTGCAGGCCCGGGATGACATTAATTCTGTTCGCCAGGTTTATGGAAACCAGTCATTTACGGTAGATTCATCAGCTACTGGCTTGGATGCGGGCACTTACTCCTACAATGGATTCTTATCGATGGTAGATGCCGCAGGGAATGCGGTTGAATTAAAGTCCGAACACTGGGGCGACGACACTCCGCAGGATAATGTTGTTTTCGGATTCAATGTTGGATCATCTCTCGATGACCGGAAACTGAAAGTCGATTTTGTGTGGAATGTAAGTTTGTTCAACCGCGACATTTGGGATGGTGTCATGACCCGGACTCAGATGGATACATCTCTCGATGACAGCTTGGACGGACTAATCGGTGTCAATTACGATGAATTCGGCAACGCCACTTCCGGATCTGTAGCGATCGATACCAATGAAGTGTTCGATCCCATTCCATGGAAGGACATTTTCATCATGAATGCAAACATGTCACCGCTGGTTCCATTTGATGTAACAACGATCGATTCGAATCCGATTTCCACCATTGTGAATATGCCGTCATCTGCATTTTCTATCAAAGCCAAGGGACATTATGCACAAAATAACTTTATTGTTGAATACCGCCAGATAGGGCCGGAGTATGTTTCACTGGGGAACCCCTATTTAACCAACAATGTACGTGAATTTATATTAAGCAATCGTGTGTCATTGCTGGATTATAAGCTGTTTATCACCGGCACCTATAAATACCGCGATAACGAAATCCTGAAGGCAACTCTGGATCCATTGAATACTACTACGCTGGGGATGAACATTTCGCTAAGCCCGGGTGCAAATTCACCATCGTATGTTGTTAATTTTCAATCGGTGGGCAAATACAATGAAAAAACAGAATTGGACACGGTGGGCGGAGAACTGGTCGATTTAAGGGAAGATTCGAGAGCTGTCAATACGCTTACATCGGTAAACATTCCACTGAACTTTCTCGGGATGACGCATTTTGTTGTGATCAATTACAATGCGATAACGAATACCGACAAACTTGCTTCCAAGCGTAGCAGCGGGTATCTATTTCCTAAAACAGATACCGAAACACTTTCATTTAATTTGTCATCCAAATACGAGCTGCCGCTGCGCACCAATTTGTCTTTCAGCAATACCGAATTATATCTTCCCTTTACCAACACCGATGGCAGTGTGACCAAAGTAAAGTATACCTGGACTTCGGCAGGGCTTGCCGGCCAATACAGCATGCTTCAGCAAAAGCTTCGCCTGTCCGGGGGTTTATCATATCTGGCCAGCAAAGGGCTTTCAGAATCGACCATTGTATCAGTTAAAGGCGGTGCGGAAATGGATATAGTTGAAGGCTTTTCCGCAATTCTATCGGGAGTACTGCAGCTGACGCAGGCCAATCAGGAAACTGAAATAAATACAACGGGACTTATTCTCAAACTCCGCTATAACTTCTGATTATGGAAGCAATTATTAAAGGGCTTAAAGAACGCTGGGTAGGCATCGTCATTACACTGGTATCAATTACCCTGATCTCTGTTTTTCACTGGCTGGGAATATTCGACGTACTGGAGATGAAATCGTATGATTACCGGTTTCACCGTGTCCGCGGCCCGCTGACGGGATGGTCTGCGAAGGATTCCACTTATATCCGGCAGGATACCGATGTTGTGCTGGTGGAGGTGGATGATGAAGCGTGGCGCCTGATGCCGGAAACCTGGCCATATCCCCGCGGCACGATTTGGGGAAGAGCTATCAAGAACCTTTACCGCGCCGGAGCCAAAGTGATCGTATTTGACATCCAGTTTGACGCTCCCGAAACCAAGTCGGAATATCTCCACAGTTTTGCAGAAAATATTGAATCCGAAGACCTGAAACAGCTTATTCCCCGTCACGGCGACATAATGCTTGGCGAAGCGATAGCGGAAGCGCGTTCCTTTGGTACAGAAATTATTATGCCGGTAAAAATGGTTACTGAGCAGAATCTTCAGCCTCCCCAATATATTGCCTATCCTGTTAAAGAAGTGATGGCAGCTAATCCGGAAACGGGATTGATAAACGATCTGATGGATGAAGACGGCTTTTCACGCCAATACAGCATTTTCGACCAGATGGGCCATGAGCCCGACAAGTATTATCTTACGATCGGAATCAAGGCCGTGAAATCGTTTCTGGGAATTTCAGATACTGTTCTGCCTCAATTTGATGCGGATGATCTCACCTGTACCTACGGTCCGGTCACAATCAAAACATACGGATACGGAAATACCTTTTTGGTGAATTATTACGGCCCGCCTTCGGGCTACCGGCTGCGAGGGGCGCAACAGCTGCCGGCATGGGGTACCTATCCCCGCTATTCGCTGGCCTACATAATCGATACCGATGATGTTACTCTGCGCGATCCGACGGAAGACATTGACTGGATGACACAATTTTTGCCCGGCGCTGTACCCGAATGGATTCAGGCTATTGAAGATCCGGTTGAAAAACAGGCGATGATGGATATGATGGGTATCGGCGCTGATTTTGATGTAACAAAGTCTCCCTTTTACAATAAAATCGTCGTCATTGGAACAGCGGTGGAAGTACACCATGATGTCAAGTATACGCCCTTCTACAATTATATGGGAGTCCAGCAGCTGACACCGGGGATGGAAACACATGCCAATGCAATTCAAACCATTTTGGACAGCAACTATCTGAATGTTCTGGGCGGACGGCTGACGTCTTTGTTTTACTACGAATATCCTATGAGCCACACATGGCTTATTGCGCTGCTCTGCCTGATCGCATTTGTGCTGCTGTCGATGGTCAATCCTGTCAGCGCCGGTGCGCTCATCATC
>JASLML010000057.1 GCA_030746535.1 Fidelibacterota bacterium | reverse complement strand
TTTGTAGGCAAATCCGATTTTCGGCGACACTTGGATCCCGTCCTTCTTGTCCCAGTCTACCGCCCATTTGAACGGATCGTAATTCTTATCCTGATTATTGAAATCAATCAGTTCTGTCAAGCGGTCGTGTGCATCGAACCTTGTTGCCTGAATGAATTCAACTTTATCATTCAATTTCCAGTTCAGCTGGTAATAGGCGCCGAGCTCATTCACAACATAGCGGTTGTCCTCATTTTTTTCATCAATGCCTTCATCAATGAGTCCGTCGCCGTCGTTATCAATGCCGTCAGCGATCGCACCGACCGCATCGTCAATGTAGATCGTATCACCGCCGGGAAAGGTGGAATCGTAATTCATAACATCATAAGAAAGGAACTGCTCACGTCCTATATCCCAGACGTAATTGATATTATCATCGGAAAAGCTCACAGGCGATCCCGCTTCGCCGTTTCCGTTGTTGTCCCGCCGGTCGTGCCCTTCGTTATCCGCCAAAATGGAACCGCGCGTGTCCGGACGCGTCATAAAATAATCCACTCCCCACACGAATCTGAGATTTCCGTTCATCGCTTCGATCATATGCTGAAACTGAGCGCTGAATTGAATGGACTTATCAAAAATGGTTCCTCCGGTCGCGAGATTCCGCGTCGGAGAGCCGCTGTTAAAAATGCCGTCACCGTTCAGGTCCACTCCGGGATCGCCGGCATAGCTTGAATTCAGGTACGTCTGCAGAAAGAAATTTTTGTAACGGAATCGGCCTTGATAATAGCGGTAGATCCAGCCGTCGGCTAGGTAGCGTGCTATTCCAGTAAGGTTGATATTTTTGGCAAAGGCAAGCCCGTGCGCAAGGCTCACATTAACATCGGAATTCGGATCCCAGTCTGCGCGGATATCGTAACGATAATTTTCTACATTGAAATCAGGGAAATCATCAATGCCGTCATTGTTAGAATCTTTCATCCAGCGCGGGCGCTCCGGATCATATTTCAGGTCAAAGTCTCCAATGCCGCCGTATACACCGTCCTTATTGGTGTCAAAAATAATGTTTCCGTCGCTGTCATACGTATAATCCCCAAAGCCGAAACCAACCGTGCTTAAATCGAGTGTATCATCCACACCGTAATAATCCTCAAACCGGTTCAGCCAGTAATTGGATACAATTTCATCATCTTCATCAATGAGTCCGTCACCGTCATTATCAAATCCGTCATAGAACAGTTCGGCTGTTTCGTCAATGCCTGTATCAATACTTTCATCAATGAGTCCGTCACCGTCGTTGTCAATTCCGTCCTTATAGGCTCGGTCTACATCCGAATCATCCAAAAACCAAAGCACAATGCCGCTGCAGTTTCCTGAAAAAACCGAAATATTGTCGCCGTCCACACATAGACGGTTGTACTGTTCGTCAGTCGCCATATCCACCATGTCCTGAGTAATAAACGGATTGCCGCTTTCCACGCCGATCGGCCGCCGGTTCTTGATGCCGTCCGCAAACATAAATCCGTATTCATCCGAATCCCAAACGCCGTTCCCGTTGGTGTCCGTGTACATGGACATATCTTCATCAATAAATCCGTTGCCGTTGTCATCAATTCCGTTCTTTGGGATTTCACCGACAGAAATTTCTTCGAGAAAATCTTTTGTGAAGCGCGGATTATCCCGCTCGGAACCATTCGAATTGTTGTTGTCAATTCCGTCCCGAAGCAGAGGATACCATCCGAGCAGTCCCGGTTCGTGTCCTTCAAATTCATCGTTATTATAGTGGATCCAGTCAAGCGCCTTCATTGCTACACCGGAAACCTTGATCCCGAAATTTCCCCACGCACTTGCATGGCGCATGGTTACTTTACGAAGCGGTTCCCCGTTCCGCTGAGCGAGCACGCCGGTCTGCAGGTTAAATGTAGTGCCGACAGATTCCTTTGGCGGAGAGGTTATGATATTCAATACGCCGCTATGTGCGTTCGGTCCATACAGGGCGGACGAAGGCCCAAGCACTACTTCGAACTGTTTCACATCTTCAAAAGAAACGGGAATCACATTGTAGGCGATCACGCGAATGGACGGCACCGCCGCCACACGTCCGTCTGTAAGCGTAAGCAATCGGGATGCAAGCGAACTGTTAAAGCCGCGAGCCGACATATTGTATGAATCCACGCCCGACTGCGTAAAATCAACACCTTTAATGGATTTGAGATAGTCGCCAAGGTTTGTATTGCTTTCACGCCGAATTTCCCTTTGCGTAACGACCGTAATAGCGGCAGGAGCGTCCTGAACTTTTTCCCTGCGGCGGGATGCCGTAACCACATACGTTTCCATTTCGATTGCTTCCGGCAGCAGCTCAAAATTCAGAACCGTTGTAAGGGATGCTTCAATGGTAACTGGAATTTCTTTTGATTCATATCCGATATAGGAAACGGATAAGGTTTGGTCGCCCGGAGGTACATTTTGAAGTATGTATGATCCGTAAACATCCGTTGCCGAACCGATCCCTGTTCCTTTAATGATTACATTTGCACCGATGAGTACATCACCGCGGTCTGCGTCGGTTACGGTTCCTGTTACGGATCCGTTTTGCGGGAGAAGGATTGAAATCCCAAGTACGAGTGGTATTAGTATGCGCTTCATTTTGCCCTAATATACATCAGCCCCGCCATTTCTGGCGGAGCTGATGGTACTGCATAATAGTAATAGATGACTGCGGTTTATTTCAGCAGCATCATTTTCTTGGTTGCATGGAACTGCCCTGATTCCACTTTATAGAAGTAGACACCGCTTGACAGTGCCTGACCCGAACGGTCGAGTCCGTTAAAGTGGAGTTTATGCGATCCTGCCTGCAGGTCGCCAATGTAAAGCGTATTCACATGCTGCCCGAGAATGTTCCACACCGTTACTTTTGTCCTGTTCGCCTCAGGTAGGTCAAAGCGGATTGTGGTAACCGGGTTGAACGGGTTCGGGTAATTGTTATGCACCTCAAACTTCATCGGAACATTGCTTAGATCCGAATCCACTTCGAGGAGGCTGTATTTCACAAAGGTTCCCTGCACGGTGCGTGACTGGTATATTGGAAAGCATACTGGGCTGTCATCAAGCTCAAAAATGAGACGGCCATCAGTGTTGGTTCCACCTATGTATAAGTCCATATCATGACCGGAGTCATTCACGTCCGTACCGGTAGCAGCAAGCGTTCCAAGCGCATAGACAGGACCTGCAGCAGCTACATCACCGACAGCATCCGTATAATCCGCTCCGGCTGCGACTGAAGCAGTAACAAGACTGTGCATCGTTCCTGCAGTAGATGCAGCATAAACTGCAGCGACTGCGTCTGCAACGCCAAAGGCACGGTACACGGAGTCAGCGCCTGCCCAAAACCATGCAGAGTCACCGGCTGTTGGAGCGACAGTCATGGCAACTGTAAAAGCGTATCCAAATCCGCCGGCAGCATCTAGGAAATTCTTGGTGAAATAATATCCAGTAGAAGCAAAGGCTTCATCACCTGAGAAAAGCACGCCGTCATCCCCAGTGGGATTAAAAAAGTAAGCGTGTGTGAGTGAGCCTCCTAAAGCCGTCGGAAGAATAATATCATCCGCATCGCCGTCACCGTCTGCATCATCCGCCTGGCCGCTTCCGCCAAGCATTGGATAGGATGTGGAAACATTGATCGCTTCGATGGTTGAATCTGCCAAGCCCCCGGCCTGCATGAGGGTTAGCGCATAGGCTGTAGCAGCAATAGTGGACGTATCACCGGTCATCCTTACACCAAGGATACGGTCCAGCGCACCATAGGTCGCACTCGTAGAGTCGTCATCATACCCGGAATCGGATCCGCCGTCCTGCCAGCGTCCGTCCATCGCACTCCATTCAAATGTCAGGGAATCATATGCCGTGCCTGTTGCATCATAGTGTGCCAGAACGCTTCCCCAGTTATTGGGTTTATTTACTGTGTCAATCGTACCGTCCGTTGCATTGAATTCCAGCGCTTCAAACCAGTCGAATACATCGGAGTTCAGCACTCCCCAGCCATAAAGGTCACCGTCTGTGGTTTCTTCCGGCCCGGTCCAGTCTAGGGTCGGGGCATCATCAACAGTCGGAACTGTTGGAATGGTGATGCAGAGTGTATCATTAAACGTTGGATAGGTAGCTTCATATCCCGTTGGTGGAATAGCAGAAGATCCATCGGCATTGATTTGAATGTGTAGGTAAACGCCGTACTCTTCGAGACTTTCGGTGACAAGAAGCGAATCGTCTGTTTCAATGGTATGAAAATGATGACCGAGAGAGTCCGCTGCAAGAATATCCTGAGAAGTTCCAGACCCAGCTAATGCATATGCTTTGTTAGGCCAATGCATCTGAATCTTGTCTACATAATTGGTGTCCCAGTCCGCGCTAAGGGTGGTGTCATTTCCGCCTGCCCAGGATGGGTTTGCGGTTGAGTCCCTGAGATAGTTGTAATAAAAGACTTTTACATCGGTAAGGTAATAGTGGTCCGGATCCTGGAACTGCGCAAAGCTGAAAGAGCTTCCTGCAATCACAAGAGCCAGTAAAGTTGTTAACGATTTTCTCATTGTGGTGTTACCTCCGGTTAGGGTTTGAATTTAATTCCGCTATCGCAGCGAAATGTTATCAGAACAGGTGAAAGTAGTACAGGATGCTTTCATGGGACAATCATTTTTTTACGGATGGATTTCAGAAAAATTATTTCCAGTCTCTTCTCTCAATCCACCGTTTGATGCTCCAAAGCAGGATCAGCGTCCCGACGACAAAAAGTCCGTTTGCGAGTATTACTTCAACAATTCTGTTCATAATCAGATAAGTTTTGAGATTTTTGGTAAATATTCAAGAAATTCTTTTATGGGAATACCAATGGTAATCCGGACAACCATATGAGAAATAAACTTGGATTAATATTAGGAACGGGCATATTTGTCTTGGTGCTGATATTACCGCCGCCGGACGGAATGCACCCTGCAGGGATGAAGGCTGCCGCTGTGTCACTGTTGATGGCTATTTTTTGGATTACGGAGGCCATTCCAATTTTCGCGACCGCGTTGATTCCGATCGCTCTTTTCCCGATGCTGGGCATTTTGAACGCGAACCATATCGCCGGTGCTTACGGTCACCATATTGTATTGCTGATACTTGGAGCATTCTTTGTGGCGCGTGCAATCGAAGCAAATGACCTCCATAAAAGGATTGCGCTCGGAACTATCAAAGTAATCGGAACAAGCCGGCAGAAGATCATCCTCAGTTTTATGACGGCGACTGCACTTTTGTCCATGTGGACTTCGAACAACTCCACCACGCTGATGATGCTTCCCATCGGTTTGGCGATCATCCAGCATGAAAAAAGCCACGGCACAAATGATTCCGGATTCGGCGCCGCGCTGATGCTTGCGATCGCTTATTCGGCGAGCATCGGAGGGACTGGAACTCTGGTTGGAACACCGCCAAACCTTCAGTTTGTGAGCACGATGAAAGAGATCTTTCCGGCATCGCCGGAGGTCGTATTCATGGACTGGATCAAGATCGGCATTCCGTTTGTGGTGGTATTTATCCCGATTGCGTGGTTCTACCTTATCAAATTTTTCAAGGTGGACGGAGGGCTTAGCGGTTCCGGCGACATTATAGATAAGGAATACGAAGCGCTCGGATTCATGACTAAAGCGGAGAAGCGGGTTGCAATCGTTGGAGTGCTCTATGCGCTCGGCTTTATTTTTCGCAGGAATCTCATTATCGGAGATCTTGTCATTCCGGGCTGGTCCGATGCGCTCGGGATTGAAGCTTACACCAAAGATGCTACGGTCGCTTTTCTCGCGGCATTGGCATTATTCATCATTCCAACTGGGAATTCGTCCAAGGATGGAAGGACGCGATTGCTTGATTGGAAGGACGCTCAGAGCATCCCGTGGGGAATTCCAATGCTGATCGGTGGCGGACTCGCAATTGCTGCCGCATTCCGGGAATCCGGCCTTGTGGTGTGGATTGGCAATGCGCTGGATCTAAGCGGAATCCCCGTATTTTTCGTGATCCTGATCATTGTCGCCTGTATGGTCTTTCTGACAGAGATCAATTCCAACGCTGCCACCGCCGCTGTTTTTCTTCCGGTGCTGGCAGGCCTTTCAAAGGCTGGCGGATTTCATCCGTTTTTACTCATGGTGCCGGCAACGATTGCTGCGTCCTGCGCATTTATGCTTCCGTCCGGAACGGGGCCGAATGCCAGCATTCTTGCCAGCGGACAGGTAACCATTCCCCAGATGGCGAAATGCGGTTTTGGGCTAAATCTTTTGGCGATTACCGTTATCGTCCTCCTTATCTATTTTGTGATTGTTCCCGTATTCGGACTTTCAGGCGAGGCTCCCATTTGGCTGAATCCCTGAAAATGGACGATCAATCAATTGATTTTCCAATGGCATTGTGATTATTTTCGTCGTCCTATTTACCACCCAATAACTAAAGTTAAGATATGAAAATTGCAGTTTTGATCAAACAGGTACCGGGCTCTGATTCGCCTCTCAGGATGAATCCTGGCGGCGATTGGATCGATGAAAATGTAGTCGCATTTGAAATGAATGAGAGCGACTCATACGCTCTCGAAGAAGCGATGCAGATTACCGAACGCACTGGCGGCGGCGAAGTGGTGGCCGTGTGCATGGGTGCCGACCGTGTGCAGAAGATCATTCGCGAAGCGCTTGCCAAAGGTGCTGACCGCGGCATCCATATAAAGGAGGACGGCAAGGGCGAAGCCGATCCGCTCGTAATCGCAAAGCTATTATCCGAAGCGCTGAAGGATGAAAATTTCGACCTTGTCCTTTCCGGGCTTCAGTCCGATGACCTCGGGATGGGGCAGACAGGCGTCCTGATCGGTGGAATGCTCGGAATGCCGACCGCAACGCTGGTGATGGCAACCGAAATCCAAGATGGAAATATTCGGGTAAAGCGTGAGCTGGAGGCAGGATGGTTCCAATGGGTGACCATGCATCTGCCAGCGAGTTTGGCAATTCAGTCCGGGCTGAACCAGCCGAGGTATCCATCGCTGAAAGGCATCATGGGCGCAAAGAAAAAAGAGATCAAGGTGATCGAAAAATCTGCATTGAACGGAGGTGAATCGAAACAGTCGCTAACTAATCTTCATATTCCGCAGGCGGAAAAGCAGACTGAAATGATATCCGGCGAAGCAGATGCTGCAGTAACG
>JASLML010000056.1 GCA_030746535.1 Fidelibacterota bacterium | reverse complement strand
GACGTATTTGAGGATTACAATGAGGACGGAATCGGCGCGAACAATTATCCCGGCGCCATCACAGATGCAGAAGATTATGATGAAGCGCTTAGGCGGTGGCGAAGTTACATCGAGGGCGTAACTGCGCTGGATACCACGGCCGGCCTGAATCCGCCTGTTGTCGTCGGATATGTGAATTACGGCGAAGTGGATATGGGCGGCGTGGATATGAGCCTCACTTGGCTTATCAACAGAGATCTATCCTTCAATCTAAATTACTCTTTCATGAGCATCACCGATTTCATCAATCCCATCACCGGCGGAAAGGATCCGATCAACGCGCCGAAGAATAAAGGCGGATTCAAACTGCAGTATGATCCCAAGAATAAAAATTATACGCTTTCTCTGAATGCACGGTACGTGGATTCTTTCCCGTGGTCATCCGGAATCTATTTCGGTCAGATCGGTCCCTACGTCATTGCGGACGTCCATGCTCAATATAAATTCAATGAAAACCTCCGGCTGTATTTTTCCGTCGCTAACCTATTCAATCATTATCACGTGGAAATTATGGGCGGACCAAGGCTCGGCCGCATGGCGTCGCTAAGAATTCAGGCGTCTATGTAAAATAAAAAAGCCTCCGGCAGGAGGCTTTTTTGAAATTAATTCGGAAGGACTTCTTCCGGCGGCTTTACTCCGAAATCCCCAAAGCCTTCCTGTCCCGGTGAAGAGATTTCACCGTATTTCGATTCAAACTTATCAAGATTATCTTTTAGCGCCATCAGGAATGATTTTGCGTGAGGCGGCGCCATAATGATTCGTGAATGCACTTTAGCTTTGGCGACGCCCGGCAGGAGCCGAGTAAAATCCATGACAAATTCTGCCGGTGAGTGTGTTACGACAACGAAATTCGAATATTCTCCGCCGCTTACATCTTCATCCAATTCAATATTGATCTGCTGAACATTTTTCTTCTTTTCGCTCATGGATCCCTCCTTTTACTTTTTTTCCTTGAAATCCCGGCTGTTGAATTCTTCCCAGTCTTCTTCAATTCCCTCGAATTCTTCGTAATCAATAACCTTCTTTTCTTTTTCCTGCTCACGGCTTTTCTGCTGCTCGATCTCATTCTCGAAAAGGCTGAACGTTTCCTTCCTTTTTTCAAACTCAGCAGGATCCACATCTTCTTCATCAGACGGATCCAGCCGTTCGATATCTTCGCTGTACACGTCCGCGTCGAAGAAATCGAGGTCTTCCACAATTCCGTTAGTCATTAAATACTCAAGGAAATCAAGATACTTCCTGTCCCGCAAATCATTCTTGCAGGACTTACAGGTAAGCGATTCTTTTAAATCGATTTCCTCAAGGGTGCTTTCGCAAACGGGGCAAATAATTCCTTCTAACATATCTGATTGATCCTAAAATCGGACGGAAATATAATCGGAGGTATATGTTCCGTCAATAGGTTTGTTAAAGAATTTTCAGAAATTTTTATTGCATTTTGTCGTCGAGAGACTGTTTTTTTCCGCTATAAACCCAATAATTGCTGAATGCGAAGGTAGCCCATTTCGATAAAATCCTGCTTGTCCCTCTCCAGAATAACATTGTAAAAGTGTTCTTTCTCTGCGGCTTGAAATCCGATTCGAAGATCGGCCGTAGAAGCACCTATCAGCTGTGCAGTAAGAGGATGAAAATCAGGGTTCAGGTCAACCGCAACATCGAATTTTCTGGACAAGATCCTGTTTATTGCTGATGATTTTAATAGCCCAAAGCGGTTGATATCGGTATTGGAATATCCTCGAAAATCCTGCGCAAGACCGGCGTCAAGGTTATTCCTGTTAATCTCATCTCCCACGATGCGCAGTGTAATGTGACCTGTCCTGCCAATCGATTCCTTCAGCGCTTGGATAAAGGCAACCGCAACCCTGCGCTGCTCTTCTGCTTCCGGAATGGTAATCAGCATGGACGAAATGCTCGAATCGTTTTTCGAAATGGTAAGCTTATTCGGTGACGTTCGCTGAAGACGTTTTAAACTTTCAAGCTTCAGTGCCAAGCGTGTTTTAAGGGGCAGTTTCATCCTCTAATATAGCTTTCTCACAAATCGTAACCTGTGTAGTTTTCGCTTCATACGGGCGAATTGATTGCCGGAAAATAAAGTTTTTATCCCTAAAAAATGAACATCAGTAAAAAATGGCTATGGGGCGGTTTTGGTTGGGTTCTCGGCGGACCGATCGGAGGCATTCTAGGCTATGCGCTCGGTTCTATGTCAGAGGGTCAATCGGCGCACGGTGGATATGAATACCAATCCGGAAGGCAACCGCCCAACACACAAGCCGGCGACTTCATTGTTTCTCTGCTTGTGCTTCTGGCGGCTGTCCTTAAAGCTGACAAAAAATTATTAAAATCCGAACTGAATTATGTAAAACAATTTTTACGGAACCAGTTCACGGCGCAGCAGGTGCAGGAATTCATGAATCTGTTCAAAGATATTCTGGATCAGGATTATCCTTTGCGGGACGTCTGCCGGCAAATTCAGCGGTCTATGGACCATCCCAGCCGGCTGGAGTTGATCCACGTTTTATTCGGTCTTTCAAAAGCGGACGGACAAATTCACCTCGCGGAAATTGAGATCATCAATCGAATTGCCAAATACCTGAATGTGAATGAAAAAGATTTTGCATCCATCAAAGCGATGTTCATCGGGAATGTGAACGGCGCTTATACGATCCTCGAGATTTCTCAGGATGCGCCGGATGCCGATGTGAAAAAAGCGTACCGTAAAATGGCAACCAAATACCATCCGGATAAAGTTGGGCACCTTGGTCATGAATTGAAAAATCTGGCAGAGGATAAATTCAAAGCTGTGAATGACGCCTACCAAACCATTAAAAAAGAACGAGGAATGAAGTAATGGTGGAGAAACCGGGACAATTCCCTTTCACGCGCGGGCTCTATCCGAATATGTATCAAGAACGCCTTTGGACCATGCGCCAGTATGCTGGTTTTACTTCAGCTAAGGAATCCAATGAACGGTACCGCTATCTGCTGGATCAGGGTGTAACGGGTCTTTCGATCGCATTTGACCTGCCGACTCAGATCGGCTACGATTCCGATCATTCCATGGCGGCCGGTGAGGTCGGTCGCGTCGGTGTTCCCATTTCCACGATCGAGGACATGGAAATTTTGTTGAAGGATATTCCGCTGGATCAAGTGTCCACTTCCATGACGATCAATGCCACTGCGCCGATCCTGCTGGCGCTGTATATCGCCGCTGCGGAAAATCAGAATGTTGCCATAAACAAACTCCGCGGTACAATTCAGAATGATGTCCTCAAGGAATACATTGCACGCGGAACCTATATTTATCCGCTGGACACCTCCATGCGCCTTGTGACCGATATATTTGATTTCTGTTCCACGCACGTTCCAAACTGGAACACCATTTCAATTTCCGGTTATCACATTCGGGAAGCAGGATCCACGGCAGCGCAGGAACTAGCCTTTACGCTTGCGAATGGCATCGCCTATGTGCAGGCGGCGATCAACCGCGGATTGGATGTGAATTCTTTTGGGAAAAGATTGTCCTTCTTTTTTAACGCGCATAATGATTTTTTAACCGAGGTTGCCAAATTCCGGGCGGCGCGGAAGCTCTGGGCCGTTATTATGAAAGACCGCTTCAATGCTTCAGAGGAAAAAGCAATGATGTGCCGGTTCCATACGCAGACCGGCGGCTCAACCCTTACAGCCCAGCAGATTGACAATAATGTTGTGCGCACCACGATACAGGCGATGTCTGCAGTCTTGGGAGGAACACAGTCATTGCATACCAATTCTCGGGATGAGGCGCTTTCCCTGCCAACGGACGAAGCAGCTAAGCTTGCGCTAAGAACGCAGCAGATCATCGCCCACGAATCGGGAGTTACGAATTTTGCGGATCCGCTCGGAGGTAGCGAAGTGATCGAGAAACTGACTGCTGATCTTGAAGAAGAAGCCTTGGCAATCATAAAACAAATAGATGATATGGGCGGTGCAATGGCGGCGATTGAAGCAGGATGGGTGCAGGACGAGATCGCCGGCAGTGCTTACGAATACCAGAAAAATGTGGATGCAAAAAAACAGGTGATCGTAGGCGTTAATAAATTTACGGATAATGACGAGCCGGAAGCAGACATGCTGGAAATTGATACCAAAGCAGAGGAAGAACAAAGGGATCGGGTTAGGGTATTTCGTGAATCGCGCGACAGTTCAGCATCTAAGTCTGCACTGTCCGATCTGCAGTCAGCGGCGAAGGGTTCGGATAACTTGATTCCGTCTATTTTGGACTGTGTCCGTAATCGCTGCACCTTAGGTGAAATTGCCGATTCCCTTCGGGACATTTTCGGCGAACACCGCTCCTGACCGTGATCTTCACCCAGCTCGTTCAGGCAAATCTCACCACCAAGTTCATCGGCAAAACGATTGAATATTATCAAATACTGGAATCCACCAACAGCGAAGCTTGGGAATTGATCAAAGACGGCGGTGCCCACGGCACCGTGGTAATCACCGATAACCAGACTTCCGGCAAAGGTAGAAGGTCCAATATCTGGATATCTGCCCCCTCCCGCAGCCTCACCTTTTCGGTAATTCTTTCAGCCGAAAAGATCGGCGACCTGAAAATGCTCCCTCTCACCGCCGCAATAGCGGCAGCAGACGCATTCAAAGCGTTTGGCTTGCCTGCCGAACTTAAATGGCCGAACGATATTCTAATCAATCAGAAAAAAGCCGGCGGGATTCTTTCCGAATCCAAATATCGCGGCGGAGAGCCTTCTTCTGCTGTTGTCGGCATCGGATTGAATGTGAACGAAGAAAAGGAAGATTTCCCCGCAGTATTGGCTGATTTGGCCACATCCATGTACCTGGCTTCAGGAAACCGCCAACAGAGAGAGCGTGTTCTTGCCGAATGCCTGAACGTATTTGAGCACTGCCTGATGCTCTCCAATGATGATGTAATTCAAAAATGGACCAAGCGCTGCGGGCATATCGGAAAACAGATTTCATTCTCCAGCGGAGGTGAGACTGTTTCCGGAATATTTACTGGTCTGAATGATTCCGGTACTGCGGTAGTTGAAGTAAATGGAAAACAGAAAACATATTCGCCTGCTATGATTTCAATCGAAGCGAATAGCTGAATACTGCAATCAGTAGCGATGCATGGGCGAAATCTTTATTTCTACTTCAAATCCTGAGAAACTGCTTTTCACCGATTCTTTGATTTCTGATTCGCACGATAGCATTTGAGCCTGCCCGATATCTGCGGCAAAATTTATTCCGAATAAAATGACGTGATGTTCATCGGTGTCAACAACGCGGATATCATGAATGTTGGTAATGCGGTCCTCAGACTCGCTGTAGGCTTGAAGATAATCCTGTAAATCCTTGACAGTCGGATGATCCGGCTGTATCGGATCCATATGGACTGTCGGTTCCACACCATATTCCTCGTAAACTATATCTTCCACCCTTTCGGAGATATCGTGCGCACGAGATGGCGTTTCATTTGCATTAATTTCCACATGCATGCTGATAAATTTCTCATGTCCGTAAGTGTGAATCGTAATATCATGGACTCCAAGCACACCTTCGATCGAACCAACCATTGCCCGTATCTCTTCCAACTCTCCTTCGGTTGGAGGCTTCCCAAGAAGATCATCAATCGCGCCCTGCGCGATCTTTAGACCAGTCCACAGAATAAATAAAGCTACACCCAAACCTGCCCACCCATCCAGAGACATGTATCCCATTTTGCCCGCAATTAAGGCCACCACCACCAACAAGGAAGATAGGGCATCTGAGCGGTGATGCCATGCATCGGCGTGAAGCGTTCCGGATGCGATTTTTTTGGAAAGGAATTCGCCGTAGCGGGCTGTCACTTCCTTGATGATAACTGTAAAACCCAGAATATATATCATCCACCATTCGGGGTTGATAGGCGATGGAAACAATATGCGCTCAAAGGAAGCCTGCACAAATTCAACACCTGCCACACCAAGAAAGACTGCAATAACCAGTGTTGCTATGTATTCTGCGCGTCCATAGCCAAATGGATGGCTGGGGTCTGCCGGCTTCTTGGATTGATGGAAACCCCAAATCACGACGGCTGAGCCAATGACATCGGCCAAAGTGTGAAATGCATCTGCTATCACGCTTACCGCTCCGGCCATCAGGCCGATCGTCAGTTTCAGGCCAAACAAAATAGTGTTGACCATGACCGATATCCAGCCCTGGAAAATACCTATTTTTGTTCTGTAATCGGATGCGGACTCTTTGTTTTCCGGTACAAAAAATTTGGTAAATTTTTCAAACATGTATTTATATCATTCCTTTAATCTTGTATAACCTATTTGTTCCTCCGCGGGCAAGGGCATACTCAAATGTCCATTGAATACATGCTGAACCAATTTCGCCGTCTTTGCGCATTGCAATGTAGGCGATCTGGAAATCGGGATTGCCGTTATGGGCTTTTATAACGCGATTAAGTGCTTCTTCGCAGGCTGCATCAGGTTCATAGCCCTGGCGCATTAGTTCTACCACCAAAAAACTTCCCGCTGTTTTGATCACTTCCTCGCCCAATCCTGTGGCGGCGGCGCAGCCGATCTCATTATTCACAAATAGTCCAGCACCGATGATAGGGCTATCCCCTACTCTGCCATGGAGTTTGTAGGCCCAGCCGCTGGTGGTGCAGGCTCCAGCCATATCGCCGTTCTTATCCTGAACCAACACGGAAATGGTGTCATGCGTTTCATGCGGTGTCATCTCCCGGCGTTTCTTTTTCCACTCTTCCCAAGCTTTTTTGGATTCAGCGGTTAATAAGTCCATTTCTTTAAAACCCTGCGATACCGCAAACTCCCTCGCGCCTTCACCGGCCAGCATAACATGCTTGGTCTCTTCCATCACTTTACGCGCCACGGACACGGGGTGTTTGATATTTTGCATAAATGCCACCGCACCGGCATTGCCAGTTGAATCCATAACACAGGCATCCAATGTCACATTGCCCTGCTCATCCGGCAAGCCGCCGAACCCAACCGATGTACTTGTTGGATCAGCTTCGGGAACTTTGGCCCCGGCTTCGGCCGCATCCATCGATGAGCCGCCATTACGGAGGGCTTCCCAGGCAGCATCATTGGCCGGCAGGCCGTGCGCCCATGTTGAGAGTACGATTGGGTCATCTATATTGGGTTTGATTGTTT
>JASLML010000055.1 GCA_030746535.1 Fidelibacterota bacterium | reverse complement strand
TTTCGGTGCCTTTCCCATTCAGAAATTTTCCGCAGTTCCAATGCAATACATCTCCATCCAGAGAGTTTTCAACATTTTCCCATGGCATTGCTTGCGGTTTATCCGATTGTTTTGGTAAACCGTGAGAAATATCAACCGATTGACTAAACAGGATATCCCTGTGCGAAAATAACAGAACGGTGGAATGGTCGGAGGAAAATTCCGCATTGCCAGCAAGTGCCAGCAGCGTCGGCACAGGAACAAGCGGAAGTCCGTGGCTGAAGGCAAGCCCCTTTGCATAGCTTAATCCGATTCTCAGTCCGGTAAAACTTCCGGGGCCGATCGAAACAGCAATTCCGTCAAGCGCTTCCAGGCTGAACCCGGCAGCATCCTTCACTTCCTCAAAAAAGAGAGGAAGCACTTCCGAATGCTTTCTCGGGGCTGATTCTTCTTTAACGGCAACTGGCCTGCCTTCCTCACAGTAGGCGACACTGCAGATTTCCGTTGCTGTTTCTATGGCAAGAATTTTCATGAAGATTTCTTAATCGCTAGATCGCGGATATTCTGGCCTTCCTGTCCGTGTGAAAAATGAAGAAAAACCGTTTCCGGCGGCAATACGGGAAGAATGATATCAGCCCATTCCACAAGCGTTACGCCAAGTTCATGATTCAAAAGCGATTCACCGTCAATGTTCAGGAAATCTTCCGGGCCGTCGAGCCTGTAGCAGTCCACATGGTACAACTTTCCTGAATCATATTCATATTCGCTTACCAATTTGAAGGTAGGCGATCCTACAGTCGCTTTGATTCCCAAGCCTTTGGCAAATCCCTGTGTGAAGGTTGTTTTTCCGCTTCCAAGATCGCCAATAAGCGCCAGAACCGTTCCGTTCGGAATTTGTTCGGCAAATGATTCTGCGAATTTTTGTGTGTCTTCCGGAGAGGAAAATGTATGGTGCTGATTCTCAGGCATCTCAATTCAGCGGTGTAAGCACGGCAAGCGGCACCAGAAGTTCATCCATGGAAATTCCTCCATGCTGAAAACTGTCCTTGAGCTTTTGTTCATACCGATGCTGTTGATTCGGATAAAGAAAATATGCATCATCTTTTGCAATGAGATAATTTGTTTGGTGCACAAGGTCCGGCAGTCCATACTCTTTGGGATTGCGGATGATGAGCGCATTCTTTTCGCTGCAGTTCAGGTTTCGTCCCATTTTATACCGGATTCCGCTAGATGTTTCTTTATCAGCGCCGACAAGAACACCTTTACCAACGCGAATGCTGCCGTGGTCACTCGTTAGAATAATCGTAAATCCGGCTTCTTTCAGCGTTTTCAATACCTTCAGCAGCCAGGAATTCTTGAACCATGTTTTCACCGAACTTCTGTATCCGGATTCATCCGGAACCATTTCCTGCAGCACGTCCGATTCCGACCGTGCATGGGCAAGAATATCAATAAAGTTGACGACGAGCGCCATCAGGTCTGTTTCCAAATAATCCCCGACACGGGACTGATATTTATTCCCTTCGGACACTTTCCAAATCTTTTGATAATGAAGATTAACGCTATCCATCCCATTTGCTTTCAGTTGGTCCTTTAAATAGGTTTCTTCAAAACGATTCACACCTTTTTCCTGCTGTAATGCTTCTATCTGTTCCGGATATTTTTCGCAAAATGCATTGGGAAGCATCCCGGAAAAGATCGCATTTCTGCTGTACGGCGTAGCGGACGGGATCAGAGCCATGCTTGCATCAATGCTGACGTCAAACAAGTTTCGGAGGTCCGGAAGCAGTGTACGGAAATGATCGTAACGCATACAGTCCAAAATCAAAAGACACACTTTTTTTCCATCCTTTAATCTTGGAACAACCGCATTCGGAACGGTGTCGTGCACCATTTGAGGCCTAGCATCGGAAGAAATAAATCGGGTGTAATTCTCTTCGATATATTGAACAAAAGCCCGGTTTGCTGACTGGATCTGATCAGAAAGAATATTGCCCAATCCCGTATCGGAATGCTCATCAAATTCAAGCTGCCATTTCACAAGTTTGCCATGGATTTTCCACCAGTCTTCAAATTCCATCGGTCCGGAAATTTTGGATTCAATATCCTGAAATTCCTGCAAATATCCGCTCGTAGCTTTTTCGCCTCGGATCTTGTGTTTTTCGAGCACCTGTTTGCACGCCATAAACACCTGGCTGGGATTTACCGGCTTGATGAGGAATTGATCTACCTGCTCGGAAATGGCTTCATCCATCAACCATTCTTCCTCGCTTTTGGTGATCATCACAACCGGCAGCACCGGGCAGGATTCTTTAAGCCGTCGGAGTGTTTCCAACCCGTCCATGCCTGACATGAATTGGTCAATTAGAGCCAGATGGAATGGTTCGTTTTCCGCCAGGGCAATTCCGTCACTGCCGTTAGTGGCCGTTTTAACACCGTACCCTTTTTCCTCAAGAGCAAGAATATGAGGCTTCAGATGGTCGATTTCATCATCGATCCAAAGTATTTTTCCGCGATTTTGGTTCGTCATAAGACGTAAAAATTACCTCTTTTCTGAATAGTACAGAAAGGGTTCGTTAATTTGATGTTATTACTATTCTAATCCGGTTGATTAGAATAAATAGGGTTTTACTATTTCAGCAGCATCATCTTCTTGGTAGCATGAAATGCGGGAGTGTTGATCCTCAGGAAGTATATTCCTGCAGAAGCGGGAATTCCCCGGCTGTCTCTGCCGTTCCACACAACGGTCTGGTAGCCGGCAGCTTTCATGCCGTTGGCAAGTACAGCAACTTCTCTGCCGCGAATATCATATACAGTCAGCCTGACAAACGCATCTTCCGGAAGATCATAGCGAATGGTGGTGGACGGATTGAACGGATTCGGGAAATTCTGATGCAGCGAATAAACCTGAGGCAGCGGCGGGACCGTAGAGAAATCCAGATGGCCTGAAGACTGCTCCCAGATTTCAGCCGCTCTTCCCCTGAAATCAGTTTGCCAGAAGATAAATGTATTCTGCTCGTTCAGTGTTTTAAACTCAAGATTCAGGATGCGACTGCCGCTGTTTTCATCGCGCCCAAAGTCGGCGAGGTTGATCCTCAGCATTCCATCGGTATCGGCAGCGTTGGACAGAATGATCCACTGCTCATCCAATGAATTTTGAATGCGCAGAAATTCAAGAACGGCCGGGTCGTAGGAAATCATAATTTCGCCTGATCCAATCGCTTTCAGGGAATCCACATCCATGGTGATATGAATGGTTTCCAATTCTTCGCCAATCTGTTTTTGCGGAAATACCGCTTCTACCGTGGTTCCGGAAAATTCTGAACTGACGGACTTAGCAAGCCAACCATCATTCGAAACATAGCCGGCAGACCAGTTCCACATTTGGACAAACACCATCAAATCTTCAAAATCAATTACGCCGTCCGGCTGAATACTAAGATTGGGCGCGGATCCTTCGGCCGGGCCGGTCTCGCGGCCGCCGTATGTAGACGGGTTCCACCAGGCCTGCTGAAAATCCAGCAAATCGTTGAACTGTATCAGCCCGGAATAATTGTAATCACCAAGCAGGGCCATCTCATATGCAAGTACGGTTACATCCAGATCACCGTCAACGTCGCCGTTTAAGTTTCCGTCGTAAGGATTACCGAGTGTATCCTTTACCTCTGTTGAAATAGTAAGCGTTACTTCTTCTCCGCCGTACAGAGCTTGATCGGGAATAATCGATAGCCTAATCTGCGTACCGATTGTTGCAGTATTGTAGGAAGCTGCTACCAACCCAGATACGGTACCTTCCAGCGAAATTCCGCTTTCCAGCGTTGTTTGATCAACTTCGCCCGGGAAAAAGAGCACAAAATTATCGTACCAGTTCAATTTGTCGGCTGTATCGGGCGCATAGCTAGCAAGGCCGATCAAGAATTGGTTGTCCACCACAAATTCAACCGTATCGGCAGAGCCGTATTGCCAGCCATCTGTAATTGAGAGCGCCAACAACACCTGCTCATCCGCATTGGCCAGATCGATCTCTGTATGCCAGGTGCGTTCTCCGCTATATTCCGACGGAAGCAGCGGGTCCGAAATTGGACTGCTTAGGGTCGGTTCCATCCAAGAGGACCCACCGTCCGTGGAATACTGAATTGCCATTGTATATTCATCGTTTGTCGGATCTGTAAGGTTGTAACTGATGTTCACTGGCCCCGATACCTCTCCGGAAAGAGAATCTATAAATACCACCGATCCGATAAAATTATCTACAGAAATTGGGCCTGCAATTTTGGTGGTGTATAATTCGCCGTCGGATACCGTGGTTTTAAGCCACACCTCCATAGCGTGAACATCGCCAAGATCCAATCTGGAATCCCATTCCATTTCCATGTCGGTTGAGAAACGCCTTGGTGCACCAAGGCTTACAACAGTTCCGCCTTTGCCAATGCCAGCAGCAGTGCCTCTAGGCAGAGCTGGTGACGTTACCTCTGAAACGGCAGCAGTATCCCACTCCAGAGAATCCAGCGAATAGAAGAATACATAGGACATGGAATCATCATCCAGATCCTCCATGGAGAAGCTAAGCGGCACCATGTCGTGGTGCTCACGGATTTCCAGATCCAAACTGACGATTGGCAAATTATTGAATCCTCCAAGCTCATGTTCATAAGCACCTATGTCGGGGTTTGAACCTGCAGGATTCGGCCTGGGGTTGCCTAGAATATCAGTTTCTGGAGCATAATAGACAGTATCATTTTCTGTCTGTTGCGGTGCGCCGGCACCTATGAGAGGAGACCAATCTGATAGAGAGTAATCGCCTTCTGTAGGGGCATAAAAATGGGGGGCACTTGAAATCACTACAGACCAATTGATGGTAGCATTCTCTTCTGGATGATAAACCCCTCCCAAGTCATCCTCAATCAGTGATTCGTTAACGCTTAGGTAAGGATTATTATCACTATGAATAATTATGCTTTGGTCGTTGCCCCAAACTGCAGTATTTAGCAGAATTGCATTCAAATCCTGCCCATGACTCTGATGAATTCCTAAGCCAGCAAGATTTGTGTTATTTGCTATGGTTACATTCGCAACTGTTATGGATTCATTATCTTGAGCTGATCCAATAATGTTTAGTGCTTTAAAAGCATTTTCATTAAGCTGGAAATTTGTATTAGTATTATCTGCTATAAGAATATTTTCCAGTTTATTTGAATGCGGGCTTACTGAAAACACATTACCGTTGCTGTTTCCTGTAAGTATCAGATTTTTAAAGGTTGATTGTGTGATAAGAGTTGCATTTATACCTGAATAATAATTGCCGTTCTCACCCTGCCCTCCCGTTATGGTGAAACCATCAATTGTGATGTTATCCGGACAGCAAGTCTCCGCATCGATTACTGTTCCTAATCCATTACCATCAATAACAGTAGTATCAGGTCCGAAGTCTGATTTAATTACCAGACCTGATCTGAAATTAGGAATAAGAATATTCTCCATATAGGTGCCTGCCGCTACAAATACACTATCAGCAACATTTGCAAAATTGATCCCGCCCTGAATGGATCGGAATGGATCACCCGGGTCGCCCGTGCCGGAGGTGTCATTCCCGGATGTGGATACATGCCAGCCATTATCGCCAGAATAGGTGTTCAAATAGGGATAGGCACCTATATCGGCCCGGGTGCCGTCAGAATCGGTAGAATCGGGGTGGCCGGCGTTGATGAGCATGGATGAGGCAAGCAGTTGGAAATTATCGTTTTCTTCGTCTACAAAGTGGGGGTCTACATCGATGTTGCCAGAGCCCCAATTGAGAGTGCCCACATCATTAGTGACGATGCTGCTATCACCGCCTTCAATATTAGAGTAAGAAACGGTTAATTCATTCACTGATGACCAATATATTGGTGCTCCGTCATTATTTCCGTACACAATTGAATTGGATAAGGTTACTATGGAATTATTTTTTAAATATAAACCTTCACCTGATTGATAAGAGGAATTATTAATAAGTGATATATTCGTAAGGTCTGGGTTAGAAAAGTCTATATACATCCCTCCACCTGAAACATCCGCTTCATTATTACTGATTTCAACATTTGTTAAGGTGGCATTTGAGTTATTGTAAAAATGTATTCCGCCTCCATTATCCCCAACCGAATTATTAGAGATACTCAAATTCATAAGAATCGGATTGGAACCATCCTGAATTTGGATACCACCGCCATCACCTGCTGCATAATTATTTGTAATATTCAGATATTCAAGTGTCGGATTTGCAGCAACACAATTTATTCCACCTCCGGAACCATCTGATGCATAACCATTTTGAATGGTAAATCCACTTAATAACGCAGTTGCATCTTCACCACTGTTAAAAGTCACCACACTACCACTGCTATCTCCATCAATAATCGTAGTCTCCCGGTTTTCACCAATCACAGAAATATTCTTTCCATTGTAGTTAATATTTTCAACATAGGTGCCGGCAGCTACGGAAACGGTGTCGCTGTCCGTAGCAACATTAATAGCTGTTTGGATGGAAGCCAGGGGGCTTGCCAAGGTACCGCTTCCTGTTATGTCTGAACCGGCAGTGGCAACATACCAATGGGTTTGCGCTTCCGCCCCGCAGATGACGTCAAAGGTGACGCCGCTATCAATATTCCCATTGGCATAGGTCCAGGAGGTGTCAGCATAATCCGGATCCAAGGTTTCGATGCAGGTAAGGCCGGAATTGCCGGTGGCGTCAAATACTTCCAGCCCATCGGTGACTCCGTTCCTCATGTTCAAACTGGTCAATTGATTATTTTCGCAATTCAGTTCATCTAACCCCGGTTGATTACTCACATCCAGACTGGTCAGTTGATTATTATGGCAGTACAACTCCTCTAATGCAGGATTGCTGCTAACGTCCAGATTGGTAAGATCATTATTATTGCATTGCAGACCGGTCAAAGCTGTATTGTTGCTTACATCCAAGCTGGTTAATTGATTAAGATGGACACCCAGCGAGATCAGGGCTGTGTTGTTGCTTACATCAATACTGGTTAATTGATTAAGATGATAAGATAGGTTGGTCAGTGCTGTATTGTTACTCAGGTCCGCGCTGGTTAGTTGATTACCATCGAGAGACAGTTCCTCTAAGGCTGTATTGTTGCTTACATCCAAGCTGGTCAATTGATTATAATTGACTTGCAGTTTCTCTAAGGCTGTATTGTTGCTTACATCCAAGCTGGTTAATTGATTATTATCGAAGTTTACGTGATTTAAAGCTGTATTATTGCTCACATCCAGACTGGTTAATTGATTATTATTGCAGTACAGGTTTACTAAGGCTGTATTGTTGCTTACATCCAGACTGGTTAAGGAATTAGCACTGCATTGTAGGGTGTATAAGGCGGTATTGCTGCTTACATCCAGACTGGTTAATTGATTCATGCCGATATTGAGTTCTACTAAGGCAGTGTTTGCGCTCACATCAATACTGGTTAATTGATTAATCCATAAGGTCAAGT
>JASLML010000054.1 GCA_030746535.1 Fidelibacterota bacterium | reverse complement strand
GCTGATACGTTGGCGTGGGGCCATCTAAAGGAGCGGCCCTTGCAGCCCCCCTTGGTACCGACATGTCTAACCCAAGCGTAATGCTTGGGTGCCCTTTCCAATAGCGTTTGCTCCAATCAGGTAATTTTTCTATGTGGGTGAACCCTAGGTTCAGGCGATAATCCGAGGTAAGGGGGATGCGGAGTCCCACATTGATGCCCGTTCCGTCGAATTCACCCACAAGATCTATACCTCCCCAATTTTTCATAAAGGGAGTATTTAAAATAAACCCCGCAAACACGCCGGCGTTGGTACCGGTTGTCTGAGAAGTGTCTAGGGCCGAAAGCGTATCCTGAGAGGCAAAACCTCCTGTTCCAAACCCTATAAACGTATTCATGGCGTAAGAACCAAGCTGTTTTTCACTGCTTACAACACCGAAAAAGGAAAGCTGATCTGGGTCTAGTGCCAAACCACCCTGATCCTGATTCTCAAATACAACATCATGCATTCCTATAGACAATGATACATCATTGTATACATATACCCGTTGCTGAAAATGAAATCCGAATTCTACAGGTGCTGTATAGGTAGAAACATCAATATTGGCCAACGATGTTGTGTCGCCGCCCTGAGCTGATGAAAACCCGAGAATAAAGTTTTTACCGAGTCCCATATCGAAATACACACCCTTGGATGTATTGAAATTCCCAAAATTATATATCTCGGATCCAAACCCGACCCTGAATAGGTATGGAAGCTCACCCGACCTGCTGGTTGGGATCTTCATCATAACACCCGGGCGTGTATAAGCAACCCGCGTAGCGCAAAATGCCTGTGTACCGATTGTCAGGATAATGATTGCACTTAAGATTTTGAAATTTTTCATTTGATAACTTCAGCCTTTGCTAATTCCAGCCCTGCAAGTTTTGCATATTCACTCTTCGGGTGGCGTGCCAATATTTCTGAAAAAGCATTCAGTGCTTCAGATTCTCTGCCCAGTTTTCTGTACACCAATCCTTTTTGAATCAACGCATCCGCTTCGCGGTTTAATTCGGGGAGCAGCAGCAGTTGATCCAGAATGCTCAAAGCTTTTGCATATTCACCTTTCTGCAAATAAGAATCTGCCATCCAGTACAATATATTCTCCGCGGTGCGCGGCTGTGCTAAATCCAAATCCAAGGAAGAAAAACGTTTCAGTGCTGCACTATAGTCTTCACGTTGATATGCAAAAACGCCGGACATATATACAGATGTGTTAAATCCCTCTTTTGGATGTTCTTTAATAACAGGAGCGGAGGCCGGTATAGAAACATCCCTACGATCTGAAGCTGAATTCAAATATGAAGTTTTCAAGTCCGCTATCAGTGTTTTCAACTCGCTGTTTTCCTTTTTTAAAAACGAGATGTCATTCTTAATGGAATGATCCAAAGAGGATACTTTTTCCTGAATTCTGTCCAGCGTTGTCATCATTTCTTTTGATGACGCCATATATACGGAGCCACTCTCAATTTTCTTCACTCTGAATTTTACTTCATCGGATGTGGACGCAACGACACGAGAGTATGTTTCGCTTCCATCAGCAGGTTCTATTACTATTCCGAGATCGAGAAAAAATATGTCGGAAATGGATTCGCCATGGGAATCCTGTGCGGTGCTTACTGATAGTGCTGTTATTAACGCCAAGGCGCTCAATGTTTGAGTCCGCAAGTGTAGGTGGCCTCCGGCGATTTTGTGCATTACTCGTATTCCTCCCAATCGATCACATAGGAATACCCTATAAAAGATCCAAAGGAGTGCGGAACGTAAAGCTCAAATCCTCCGGAAGCGCCCGGAAGCAGGGTGGCATCGGTGGTGATGCCGGATTCAAATGTATGATAGGCACCGCGGACAAAAGTAGTAAGAGTTTTTGTTTCACCGCTCCAGTTCTTTCTGAATACAAAATCCACTTTCACAAAATCTGAGCGGCGGCCGCCGATGTTTTTTACTTCGCCGGTGAAAATGTAATTACCCTGTTTATCTTTCTTTTCGCTTATATTACCAACCAGCACACAATTGGCGGAGTACTGCTTGGCGGACTCCCTGCTTAAACTGCCAGAAGTGTATTGCGGCTCAGCTAATTTCGGCATCGGCGGAGGAGAGTAACTGTCGCGTATTTGTTCGGGAACATATTCTTGGGATTCTTCGGTAACAACATTTTCAATGATCCGAACAACATTTTCACGCTGGATAATCAAGTACCCAACCAGCGTTTCAACCTTAAGTGTTTCTTCATCCTGATATACAATTTTCCCAAATACTGTGCTGCCGTTTTTAAGAATGATTTCCTTGGAATAAATGGCAAGCGGATTAACCCACATTTTGCTCAGCGCTTTGAGATCCTCCATTTCTGTATTTAAATGCTTGATCTCAGCGTTCAGTTTTTTGACCTCAAAACTCAATTCATTGATCACATACTCATTATCGGGACCTGTCGTTTCTGCGGGCGCAGCTTGGGAATCATCAGCTTGTGAAGTGGTTTCGGATTCTTCAGACGATTCTTTTCCTTTACCAGCGGATGGGCCTCCGGACAACGTAATTTCATCCAATTCTACATCATCATCTACAACCGAAACGGGGACGCTGCCTGAGCCCTGTTCACCCGCATCGATTTGAACAGTATATTCGCCGGGGAGAACATCTTCAAACTCAAAATTACCGCCGCCGCGTCCAAAACGTTTTTTGGAAGTTTCCGTCCTTTGGGATTCCGAACCATCTTCTTTTAATAACAAAACCGTTGTTTCGGTGACGCGTTCTTCATCACTGCCCACAACGGTTCCTGATATCTTGTATTCATCCTTTGCCTGAAGGCCAGACACAAAGACCATGAGAAACAAGGGGAATAGAATTGCCCCCTTCACAATGTTGTTTTTACTCATTTACAATTACCTCGGATCGAAAAGGCTGACTATTTTTTAGCCAACCAAGTACGGCCAATTTTACTTCCGCTACGCTAAGGTGTCAAGTAAAAAACCTCAATTGCTGCGGGAAATGTTTAGGCGAGAAAAATCAAAAAAGTGGGAAGTGAAAAAATTATTTCCAGAATTCTTCGAATATTTTCCGGCGAGATTGCACCTCAAATAACCTATGCCTTGCATCAGATCTGAGGTGATCTGATAAATCAAGAGAAAGTGCTTTTTCGTATGCCTCTGCAATGAGTTCAAAATCTCGATCATCCTTTTTTTCGTACGCTCTGCCCATCCAATAATGGGCTTCGCCCAATGAATCAACTAGCACAGTGGCTTGTGCATAGAATTCCAACGATTTCCATAGCGACGAATTGTCTCCCTTTTTATAATGCTTATGACCTTCCAGCAATGCGAGGTGGTACTTTGCTTCAGCATTTTTTGGATCAAGGTTCAGCACATTTTTGTAGGACTGTTCCGGCTTTACAGATGACGCCGCCAGATTAAGATGCGCCCGCACCAGCGCGGCTTTAATGGTTTTATCGCCTGGATTGGCTGCCAGCAACGAATCCTGCATTGCAGCCAATTTTTCTGGATTGCTCTCCGCAAGCGATGTAACAGGCGGAGTGCAAGACATCCAAAGAATCAGCGGAAGAGTTAATAAACAAACAAGGCGGTGCATGATTTGATAACTGCGGGAGAACAGTGCCGGTTCCCGATTTAACCTTTATACCAAAACAAATCCTGATTATCGTAAAAAGACTTATATAAGCTATCCATCGAGTCAATGACAAAATATCTGTCCTGGATTTCGCTGTAATCAAATCGAGTCATCACAGCCTCCTCTATATTATAAGGAAAAAATTCGGAGTAAGAATTTTCTCCCTTGCTACAGGCCGCAATATGAAGCGTTTCAGCATAGCTGGACATAATTCCCGCGCCGTAAATCTCGTGATTCATGTCGTTTGTTTCTTTCCGAAGCGTATCGGTTCCTTCCTGCTTTTCCATGATTCCGAATTCGTATGTCCACCACGCAAAATTTTGAAGGCGTTTTAAATTGTGCGCAACAAGGTTGGGGCCAAGCCCTTCGTCATCTGTAAGAATTCGATGTCCAAGAATCCCAACGTCTGCTAAAAAATCACCATACTCTTTATTCATAAGCATTGGAACATGTCCGCGGACATCATGAAAAACATCCGGCTCCGGCGTATAGTCGTCTTCATTCTGAATGGCGCCATCGCTGTATTTTTCATCCATTCTGTCAGATTGCCGTACAATATCGGTCACCGGAAATTTTCTATTTGCATTCAGTTCAAAGAAAACATACTCATCCAGAAATCCTGCAACTGGCACCAATTCCCATCCGCTTGCTTCCTTAATTATTGGATTGAGTTCCGCAAAGTTCGGCATTTTATCCTGCCTTAATCCAAGCGCAGCCAATCCATTGATATATTCTGCGCAGGCGTACCGATCCAAAGGATTAATTAATTTTGTAAACAGGCGCGACCAAATACCGTGCTCTTCATCAGTGATCGCATCATATTTCTGCTGAATGATGAAATCATCATCTCTGGAAAAGATCTTGATTCCGCCTATCGCATTGGGGCGAAGATTGGAAAACAGGTAGTCGTATTTTGTATATTGTTCAAGCATTAAATCAAATTATCCCATTGCTCTAATTTACGAATTTGGGCTGAATTTTTAGAGCCACTAATACAGCCAAATATAGGTTACACCTCGGTTCTTTTTCCCAAAATCTGATTGCGAAAATATCCCACACTCAGACCGCATCTCCATACTATCGGCATGAAACATTTCATAATCTTCACCAAAAATTACGGCCCGGAATCTGCCGGACTGATCGTCGCACCATTCACGAACGGCGGTCCGCATTGTACCTTTGCCGTGTCCATGGATTACCTTAATAACGCGTGCCGATTCTTCATGCATCGCACTGCTGACCGACGTCTCCAGCTCGGTCAGCGCTTTGTCCAATGAATAATTTTTATGTCCGATATCCAGTATTTTCATAACCCAGGTTGTCCTGCGGTTTGCTTAATTTTGCCAAAAGGAAAATAGGCATATGCGCAACATTATTTTAGGAAGAACCGGGGAAAGTGTATCAGCTATAAGCCTTGGCACATGGTCTTACGGCAGTGGAAATAAAAGCGGCAATGTATCCGTTGGGTGGGCTGAACAGGATGATGCTGACTCAACCGCTGCGTTATTGCTTGCGTGGGAATCTGGAATCAATCACTGGGATACTGCAGATGTTTACGGCAACGGACATTCTGAAACTATCATCGGATCTATGTGGGGTCGTGTGCCAAGAGAAGATATTTTTTTAGCAACAAAAGCGGGGTGGGATAAAGGGCCGCATGATTATTGGTATCATCCGGATCACATACGGTCAAACATGGAGCGTTCTCTCAAAAACTTAAATACCGATTGTGTGGACCTGATGTATCTACATCACTGCAATTTCGGAAAAAACGGCGAATATTTTGATGAGGCTCTGGATGTTGTAACCAAATTTAAAGAGGAGGGTAAGGCGCGTTTCATTGGATTGTCTGACTGGGATTCCCGTAAAGTTTTAGCTTATATAGAAAAAGCTGACCCAGATGTTGTGCAGCCGTACAGGAACGTTTGGGATGACGATTACGAATCCAGCGGACTAAAGCGATGGATTGAAGACAAAAATCTTGGGGTCTGTTTCTTTTCTCCGCTGAAACACGGGCTCCTGTCTGGGAAATATGATAGGCCTCCGTTATTCAAGGATGGGGATTTTAGGACGAATGTAGATGATTTTCAGAGTCAGGACATCATTGACAGAATGAAAAAGAATGCGGATGCGCTGCGCGATTTATTTCCCAATCACCCCAATCCCATCATGTGCGGAGTGATTGACGTGCTGCTGTCAGATTCTAAAAACAGCTGCGTGCTTCTTGGGCAAAGAAATACGGAACAGGTGAGCGTTGCATCCAGCCTGGGCGAAATCCTGCCGGATGAATGTGTGAAGATGATTAAGGAATTATACCGCCGTTAATTGACCGAAAACGGCACGGATAGTTTGAAAGGATCAATTATTGCTTCGAAACTTTCGCCATTTTCCCGAAGCATTCTAAAAGATCCCCGAATAACGCCAAATGCAGTTGGAAGCGGGCAAAAACTCGTATACTCAAATGATTCATTCTTGTGAAGCTTTGGCCGATTGCCTACAACGCCTGGGCCGCGAATCTCCTCAATATTCCCATTTGCATCCGTTATGTGCCAATAACGATCTCTAAGTTCTGCGGATTGATCGCCTTCATTGCTTATGGTAATGTGGTAGGCAAAAACATAAAGCGGCTTTGGAGGGTTTGATCTTTCAGGAAGAAAACTCGATTTCACCTCAATCCGAATTCCATTTGTAAGTGTTCCCGGCATGGTGTGAAGTCCGAATTAAACTTCTTTGCCCAGCATATGTAGCTGCCACAGATCCTGGCTGCTTTGGTGTAGAAACGGCCCAAGCGCCATCATTCCGGTTTTTCCGATGCTGTCCTCTAAAAAGTGCAGTTCATTGAATTTGTCCTTCAAATCATCGTCGGGCTCTACATCAACGCCGGCCTCTCTCATCATCAGAACGCCTTTGGCGCGCATCGAAAGCTCTAGGTGAATGCGTAACAGGCAAATCATATCAAACACTATTTCGCCCGGGAAACGGTCTTTGATAGACTGCAGATATTCACCCACTTTTGTATCGCCCACCTTACCCTGGTTGACCATATCCAGAAGATCTTGATCGGTGTCGAACCCCACACCTAGCCAGTTTTGCAAAAACTTTTCGCTGCGTTTAAATACGACCATAAGGATAAGTGGTACGGTAATGACATTCAACAGCGTCAGAATGACCGGATTGAAGAAAAAATGATTGTAAAAAGAATGGAAAACAGCCGCTGTTAAAAACCCGGGGATAAACCCTCCCCATTCACCCCATATTTTTCGATCTGTCATGGTCTTAGCAATCATCGCAAATAACGTCATGGTTCCTCCATGCATTATTGCAGTGCCGAAGCCGCGGATAATGAAAACGGTTAAATTCGTATCCGTTGCCAGCACATATACATAATACAGGTTTTCAATTATCGCAAAACCAGCGCCAAGGCCAAAACCATAGATGGCTGCATCAATATTGAAGCCTATTTTATTTGCCCGAATAAGATAAACCAATATGAAGCCTTTAAAAAACTCTTCTATGATCGGTGCACCATATCGTGAATAATATTCCCACACCATATGCTCAGCTTCATAAAGGGTAATGCTCTGCGCAGCCACAACCTTTGCTGATATATACCCAACCAGAGGATCGTTCACAAAATACGATACAATTGCTGATAGAGACCCAATTCCAATCGCAATAAGCACGCTTTTTATATCCATCAGCTTGTAGCTGTCCATGAACATGAATGCCAGCAGCATCATCACTGCCGGCAAAAGGCTTATTACTATTTTAAGAATCAGGTCAATCGGCATATCAGTCCAGTATTTGCAGGGATATCATTGTTTCCGGTGCATAGCTGTGCGTTGTGCCATCTTTTAAACTGCTTTGCGCGGTTGCGTAACCGATGGATAGGGTGGATCGCATATACGAAAACAATACAAGCCGGATATCTAGCTGAAGGCCAACATTGGTGGCCTGAGTTATTGTTGAACCGTAGGTGTCTTCATCGGTGCCAATGAGATCCGTGCCCAGCATGCCGCC
>JASLML010000053.1 GCA_030746535.1 Fidelibacterota bacterium | reverse complement strand
AAGCAGCTGAAATGTGTGCTGATTTGAGAGATGAGGAATCCGCGCGTATGCAGTCCATGCGGGATACGCTTCTGGATGGTGTGCTGGACGCGCTTCCTGATACAGTCATAAACGGAAGTATGGATCACCGTCTTCCCAATAATATCAATCTTTCCTTCCCCCATGTTGACGGCGAAGCGCTGCTGATGAAGCTGGAAAACATCGCCTGCTCTTCCGGATCCGCATGCACCAGCGCAACTCTCCAGCCGAGTTATGTGATGAAAGCTCTGGGGCACAGCGAAGAATTGGCGCATTCCTCCATTCGAATTGCGTTTGGACGGATGAATGAAGAAAATGACACGGATACTGCAATAAAAGAAATTGTAAACGCTGTTACCTCCCTGCGGAAAAAATCTCACGTGAATAGCAGAAAAATCATTGAACCGTAATCCTGATGCTTCCCTGCATTAAAAAAATCACTTTCCATTCCTCTAAAACACCCTAAATTCTGTGTAACAGTCTCTTAGCTGAAAGACCTAAGTCCCCTCGCCTCACGAGGACAGTGCCAAAGGGATAGGGTCCCAGGCCGTTACGGTTTTGCCGGAAACAGCGGAATCTGCTCCCGGACTTGGAAGGAGACACCGATTGGAAATACAAGAGCACAGTACAGACAGCATCATTACATCGGCGATGGATGACCGTGTGTCCATTAAGGATTCCTACGGCCGGTCCTTCAACTATCTTAGAGTAGCCGTGAATGAGCGCTGCAACCTGCGCTGCGTGTACTGCATGCCTGAGGAGGGCATTGACTTCCTCTCTTCTGAACAACTGCTCACAACCGATGAAATGATAAAAGTAATCGAAATCCTTTCTTCGGCCGGGGTGAATAAGATCCGCTTTACCGGAGGAGAGCCGCTCATCAGAAAGGATATTGTGGAGCTTGTGTCCAGAACATCTGAAATTAGCGGAATTAATTCCATCCACATGACTACAAACGGAATTTTCCTTGAAGAATTTGCACGGCCGCTATTTGATGCTGGACTCACAGGACTCAACATCAGTCTCGATACGCTTGACCATCAGAAATTTATCGATATTACCCGCAGGCCCGGATTGGAAAAAGTGTTAAACGGATTGCAAGCTGCGCTGGAAATCCCATACCCTTCCGTAAAACTGAATGTGGTTGCCATGCGTGATTTCAACCAGGATGAGATCAAAGACTTTGCGGAACTCACAAAGGACAAAAGCTTGATTGTAAGATTTATTGAATTAATGCCGTTTGATGCCCACCAAATCTGGAAGACCGGAAAATTTCTGGGGACTCAAAAAATCCGAGATGAATTGAAAAAGCATTATCCTGATATGAAACCTGTCAGCGGAACTGCCACCGAACACCATCTTTTCCATGTGCCGGGATATCAAGGAAACATTGGTATCATTCCGTCTTTTACGCGCAGCCTGTGCAGTAACTGCAACCGTATTCGGCTCACTGCAGACGGCAAGATCAGGAATTGCCTGTATTCCGATAGCGAATACGATCTCATGTCAGTGCTGCGAAACTTTGGGATGGACTCGGATATATTCGAAATTGTAAATCATGCTATGTTGGCAAAACCGCTGGATGGCTTTGAAGCACAGAAAAACGGTGACCACCATCGTGAAAGCATGACCCAGATTGGAGGCTAATCTAACTTGACTAAAAAAAAGAAGAACCCAGATAAATCATTTTCACATTTGGAAGAGACAGGTGATGTGAATATGGTAGATATTACAGACAAACCGCTCATCGAACGCAAGGCAGTTGCAACTGGATTTATTAAAATGAATCCGGAAACTATTCGAACCCTTTCCGATGAAAAACTTCCCAAGGGAAATGTGCTTACCACCGCAAAACTTGCGGGGATACAGGCTGCTAAAAAAACTGCAGAACTGATTCCGCTCTGCCACCAGCTGCAGGTCTCCTGGATTGATATCCGATTTAACACTGAGAAAGACGGAATTCACATTTCGGCAGAAGCAAAAGCTAAAGAATCAACCGGATTGGAAATGGAAGTGCTGACTGCAGTATCCGTTGCCGCGCTTACGATTTATGATATGTGCAAAGCAGTGGACAAGTCCATGGCAATCTCAGATATTCAATTGAAAGAAAAGAAAGGCGGCAAAAGCGACTACAAAACACACTTCAATCCGCGAACTGCAATTCTCGTTCTTTCCCAATCAGTCTTTGAAGGAAAATCGGAAGACACGTCCGGACAGATTCTGGAAAAAGGGCTTAAAGATGCCGGATGTAAAATTGAGCACCAAGAAGTCATCCCTGATGACGAGAAAAAATTAAAGCAGGTGGTTGAGAAATTGGTTAAGGATGGTGTTGAATTGATCTTCACTTCGGGCGGCACGGGAGTCGGGCCTTATGATATCACAACAGATACAATTGAACCGCTTCTCACCCAACGACTCCCGGGTGTGGAGCAGGCGCTTCATGCGTATGGCCGGAATAAACTTCCGATGGCCATGCTTTCGCGCCTGTTGGCTGGGCGAATAGAAAAAACTTTCGTCATCTGCATTCCGGGAAGCCCCGGTGCTGCCCGCGATGCTATCGCTGTGCTGATGCCGCACTTTTTCCACGTTTACTTTATGACGAAGGGTGAATCTCACTGATCATGGAGCACACCGGAATCCTGTTCAGTTTGGCCGTGGTGGCAGCGCTTTATGGATCAGTCGGGCACGGCGGTGCTTCTGGCTATCTTGCGATCCTGTCTCTTACTTCATTGGCAACGCAGGGAGCCATCTGGTTGAAACCGCATGCTCTCATATTAAATCTGGTGGTCGCATCGCTCGCCTTGCTGCATTACGGAAGGAAAGGATATTTTGACTATCAGCTCATCTGGCCCTTCGCGATTGCATCCATTCCGTTTGCTTATATCGGGGCGTACCTGCCGGTTGTGGATTGGCTGTTTGATACGCTGCTCTCGTTCACCCTCCTTTGGGCGGCGTGGAGGCTGTTGAAAATCAATCGCGCAAATCAAACCGAAATCACATCCCCAAGTGTATCAACCGGACTTCTGACCGGCGCGGGACTGGGGTTTGCTTCCGGTCTGGTGGGTGTTGGCGGGGGGATTTTTCTTTCTCCGCTGTTGATTTTAAAAAACTGGGCAACTGCCAAAATTACAGCTGCAGTATCCGCATTTTTTATTCTCGTAAACTCCATCGCAGCGCTCGGCGGATCATTTTTATCCGATCAGGCAGTTCTCGACAAAGACTTGATCAGCCAATTCATTCTGGCTGTTTTAATCGGCGGATTTATCGGTACAAGATTCGGCGCAGAAAAAGCAGATGAAAATATCATCCGGAAATTATTGGCGATTGTACTTGTATTTGCAGCGGCGAGACAAATACTTGGGCTATTAGGGGTTTGGTTATGATATCCGTCAAAAAAGCGCATCACATTATTCAGGATTGCATTCCGGAACCAAGAACGGTTACCATTCCATTGGAATCATCTTCCCGCAGTGTTTTAGCACAGGAAATTCGAGCATCCTTCCCCCAGCCCCGTTTTGATAATTCGGCTATGGACGGTTTTGCTGTACGCACTCAGGATACAGCCGGTGCTTCTAAAGAGAACTCTGTTGAACTAAAACTGACTGTCACAATTAAAGCAGGCTCCCGGGAACAATGTAAAATCCAAGCAGGCGAATGCGCACGCATCATGACGGGCGCTCCTGTCCCCGAAGGTGCGGATGCCGTGGTGATGGTGGAAAACACCAGCGGTTTCAATGTAGAAAAAACCGTAGAAATTTTTATGCAAGCTAAACAGGGTGATAATATCCGCTTAGCCGGTGAAGAAATCCAAAAAGACGAAATCCTGATTGAGAAAGGAACCGAAATTGATGCCGGTGCAATCGGCGTTTTGGCAACATTTGGATTTGATAATGTAAAAATTTTCAAACCGGTCGACGTTTCCATTTTCGCCACCGGTGATGAATTGAAAGATCCCGGAGAACCGCTTTCTCCTGGCGAGATCTATAATTCCAATCTTCCGGTTCTGCACAACCTCATCAAAAACTATGGATCCCCCATTATTCATGCAAACAGTGTGAAGGACAATCCCGAATCACTTGAAGCGTTTCTGGCACAGGCATTGAAGGAAAGCGATATCGTAATTGCAAGCGGCGGTGTGTCCATGGGAAAATACGATTATGTCCGCGATGTACTCTTTAAACTCGGCGTAAAGGAACATTTCTGGAAAGTAGCCCAGCAGCCGGGGAAACCGCTTTTCTTCGGGACTGCGGAAAACACATTGATCTTCGGGATTCCCGGGAATCCTGTCTCATCCTACATTTGCTTTATGGAATATATCCGTCCTGTCCTGATGCAGTGGAAAGGCGGCCGTTCGCCGGAAAAAATCAAAGCGGAACTGAAAACACCTTTTCCTGCTAACCCGGAAAAACACCGTTTCCTCTTTGGTAACGTATGGTCAGAAAATGGATCCCTATTCTGCCGTCCAACGGAAAAGCTCGGCTCACACATGCTGACCTCTGCTCTGAACGCAAATGCCATTCTTGAAGCAGAACCAAATTCGAGAGACCTACCGGAGGGTACCATGATATCCGTAAACCTGCTTCCGGGAGCTGTCCTGACATGAACATTTCCTGCAAAGAACTGGAACATATGCAAAAAAGCGGAGACAGTATTATCGTGATCGACACTCGAGAGAAGGAACTCATCGAGAACTATCCGCTGAAGAATCTTAAATCCGGAAGTACAATTCTTGAAAAACTTGAACCTGAAAATATAAAGGACGAAACAGTACTGGTCTGCCAATTTGGAATTCTTACCCAGCAATGGATCGAAGCCAATGATCTTGACCATGTGCACAACCTGATCGGCGGCGCCCAGGCGTGGAATGAATTTCAGAAAAGTCGGCGGGATTTATCGCGCTACAGCCGCCAAATGGCTTTAACCGAGATTGGCCCTGAAGGACAGGAAAAACTGCTTTCTTCCAAAGTAGCTATTGTTGGCATGGGAGGGCTCGGATGCCCGGCCGCTCAATACCTTACAGCAGCAGGCGTTGGATATTTATCACTCATTGACGGCGATGAAGTAGACATTACCAATCTCCAGCGGCAGCCGCTTTATTCATCTGCGGATGTTGGACTCAAAAAAACGGATGCGGCTACTGAAGTGCTCTCGCCATTGAATCCTGATGTACACATCAAATCGGTCCCGGAATTCATCTCGGAAGATAACGCTGTCAGGCTGCTAGCTGAATCAGACATCATTATTGATGCGACAGACAGATTCACCGCACGGCAAATTCTGGACGCACATTCAAAGCAGTTTGGGATTCCATTAGTGTACGGCGGCCTGTTTCAGTTTGAAGGGCAGGTGTCGGTGTTCAATCTGAACGGAGGCCCTTCGTACGCAGATGTTTTTCCGGAAAATTCTGAAGAAGGCGGAACCTGCGCCGATGCCGGTGTTACGGGAATGCTTCCGGGAATCATCGGAAATATCCAGGCGCTGGAAGCAGTAAAAATCCTGCTGGGAATTGAACCCAATCTTTCCGGGACACTTCTGATCTATAACGGCCTTACGCACAACTCCGAAAAAGTTTCCCTGAGCTGATCCGTGAGTGATACAATTACCATTCGAGTGAAATGTTTTTCCCATGTGAAACAGGCTCTTAAAAAAGATGAGCTGGCTCTTTCTATTCCAAAAGGATCTTCAACCGATGTTGTGATCAATGCCGTTCTGGATATGGCCGGCGGAAAATTGAACGCGATTAAAATGAGAGTCGCCGTGAATCATTCTTACGAACCGGAACCGATTATGCTGAAAGAAGGAGACGAGGTAGCCTTGATTCCTCCCGTGCAGGGAGGTTAATCTAAACACGAAAACACAAAGGCATTAAAGAACGGAAAAGTATGAGAAAGAGAATTCATGAAAAACTTGGTGCCTATGTGTTAAAAATATGATAAAAACGGAAATAATTAACGGCCCCATAACACCTTTCCAATCGGATGATAATCACCGGGATGACGGAGCCGAAGTGGTATTCAACGGCCGTGTTCGGGACACCGAAAACGGAAAGCAGATTATTGCGCTCGAATATGAGCATTACGAAAAAATGACCGAAAAAGAAATTCAGGCATTGGCGGAAGAAGCAGCGAAAAAGTTCCCGATCCGCGACCTTTCCTGCCGGCACCGCATTGGCAAAGTGCCGGTTGGCGAAGCGTCTTTGCATGTGTCTATTTGGGCCGAGCACAGACAGGAAGCAATTCAGGGGCTGGACTGGTTCATTAGGGAATTAAAAAAGCGCGTTCCGGTCTGGAAATGGGCAGTTTATCCGGACGGCACAAAGGAAGCAAGTTCACATGAATCCTGTTAATTTAATCAAGATGTCTTAAATTGTAAGACGTTATCATCTTCAATAAATCAAAAGAAAATCCATGAGCAGTTCCTCTTTCTCCCCGCCCAAAACTTTCTCTGAAAAAGCAATCATCAACTCCCTCGAACAGTACAGGGAAATCTACCGGAATTCCATTGAGGATTCTGAAGGGTTCTGGGCCGAAAAAGCCGAACGGCTAGACTGGTTCCAAACATGGGACCAGGTGATGGATTACGATTTCGTAAAGGCCGACATAGCATGGTTCAAAAACGGCAAACTGAATGTCAGCTACAACTGCCTTGACCGCCACGTGGAAGCCGGGCACGGAGACCGCACGGCCGTCATCTGGGAAGGGAACGATCCATCGGAAGACCAATCCTTTACCTATGCCGAACTGCTCAGGAAGGTTAAAAAATTTGCGAATGTGCTCAAAAACAACGGAATCGAAAAAGGTGACCGCGTCTGTATTTATCTTCAGATGGTTCCGCAGCTTGCCGTTGCTATGCTGGCCTGCGCCCGAATCGGCGCCGTTCATTCAATTGTATTCGGCGCCTTCAGTGCAGATTCGCTGCGTGACCGCATCAACGATTCCGAATGCAAACTGCTGATCACTCAGGACACCGGCGTGCGCGGCACCAAAACGGACATTCCCATGAAGGCCAACGCAGACAAAGCAGTGGCCCAAACGCCTTCCATCCAAAAGGTGATTGTCGTTGAGCGCACAGGCGTTCAAGTCAATATGCAGGACGGGCGTGACGTCTGGTGGCAGGAAGAAATGAAGAATGCGGATGATGAATGTGCGCCTGAGGAAATGGACGCTGAGGATCCGCTATTCATCCTGTACACATCCGGATCGACCGGAAAACCAAAAGGTGTGCTGCACACCACCGGCGGCTATCTCGTGTATGCATCGTACACGCATGAAATGGTCTTTGATTACCATCCCGATGACATTTACTGGTGCACTGCCGATATTGGCTGGATCACGGGCCATTCCTACATTGTGTACGGACCGTTAGCGAACCGGGCCACCACCGTAATGTTTGAAGGTGTTCCAAATTTTCCTGACTTCGGGCGCTTCTGGGCCGTGGTCGAAAAACATAATATCAATCTCTTCTACACCGCGCCAACTGCCATCCGCGCCCTGATGAAGGAAGGCGACAGCTGGCCGAATAATCATAATCTTTCATCATTGCGGCTGCTGGGCACCGTAGGCGAACCTATCAAGGAACCGGAATGGATGTGGTACCGCACGCAGGTTGGCAAAGAAAACTGCCCAATCGTGGATACGTGGTGGCAGACCGAAACAGGCGGAATACTGATTACTCCTCTGCCCGGTGCCACGCCTACCAAGCCGGGATCGGCAACCCTGCCCTTCTTCGGTGTGCAGCCCGTGCTTTTGGATGA
>JASLML010000052.1 GCA_030746535.1 Fidelibacterota bacterium | reverse complement strand
TCCACTGTTCAGAACTGGTACCCGGGAGATCCCGAAACGGGGAAAGGCGGCATTTACAATTTTGTAACAAAACGCGGGTCGTGTTTAGAAGACAATGCGCGTATCACATGGACACAGGTGGAAACCGGTTCGGCCATCACCTGGAAATATCCGAGCGTAATCCTGAAAGGCGACAATACTGTTGGTGAATTTTATTCTGTAGCAATGGCCAATCATTTTCAACAGGCGGACACCGGCACAAAAATGATCCATTTGGGAAAGAACACACGAAGCACCATTATTTCAAAAGGCATCTCAGCCGGGCGCGGACAGAACACCTACCGCGGCTCGGTAAAGATCATGAAAAATGCTGAGAATGCACGCAACTATTCCCAGTGTGATTCTATTCTGATTGGCGATCAATGCGGCGCGCATACCTTTCCATATATTGATGTTCGGAATCCTAGCGCACAGATGGAACACGAAGCTTCCACATCCACCATCGGTGAGGATCAGCTTTTTTACGCCAACCAGCGCGGCATTTCAACCGAAGACGCCGTATCTATGATCGTGAATGGGTTTTGCAAGGAAGTTTTCCGCGAACTTCCGATGGAGTTCGCTGTAGAGGCGCAGAAATTGATGGAAGTGAGCTTGGAAGACTCTGTTGGATAATTAAGGAAAAAGAAAGAATGTTAAAAATTAAAAACCTTCATGTCAGCGTTGAGGACAAGGAAATTCTGAAAGGGATAAACCTCAATGTAAATGCAGGAGAGCTTCACGCGATTATGGGAAGGAATGGTTCCGGGAAAAGCACCCTCTCGCAGGTGATCGCAGGAAGAGATTCCTACGAAGTTACCAACGGCGAAATCCTTTACAACGGCGAGGACATCGCTGAATGGCCGCCGGAACGCAGGGCGCTTGAAGGCATGTTTATGTCCTTTCAGTATCCTGTCGTAATTCCTGGCGTCAATACCACTTACTTCATCAAGGCAGCGCTGAATTCCAAGCTGAAGCATTTAGGCAAATCCGAACTGGACGCGATGGATTTTCTGTCTCTCATCCGGGAAAAACTGAAACAAGTTGGTATGGATGAAAAATATCTTTCGCGGGCGGTGAATGACGGATTTTCAGGAGGCGAAAAAAAGCGGAATGAAATCCTGCAAATGCTGACGCTGGAACCATCGCTTTCCATTCTCGACGAAACAGATTCCGGGCTGGACATTGATGCGCTGAAAATTGTTGCTGAAGGAGTGAACAATTTCCGAAGTGCTGACCGATCCTTCGTTGTCATCACCCACTACCAGCGGATACTTGAATATATGGACATTGATAAGATTCACGTTTTGATGGATGGAAAAATCATCAGGTCCGGCGGAAAAAATCTTGCCCAGGAATTGGAAGAAAAAGGCTATTCCTGGCTGGAAGGCGAACCCGCATGACCGGATTTCAATCCGAATTCAACACTATGATGAAACGCTGGGATCATGAGCCGGAAGCCCTTACTTCCCTGCGCAGCTCGAGTATGGAAAGATTCAATGAACTAGGTCTTCCGACCAAATCCTGGGAAGAATGGCAGTATGCGGATTTTTCAAAAATAGAACCAGCCGGCTATCGGATGACCACAGCAAAGGACCTTCCTTCCATTCCTGAAGGAACCCTTGAGAAAATTGGTGACGCTCACAGAATCGTCATCCTGAACGGCCATTATCAAGCAACTATGACTGATCTGCCCAAAGAGATCAAAATCCAAACATTAATGGATGTGTTTCAATCTGAGCCAAGCGCTCTTCAAAACGGATCTGTTTCAGAAGCCAACCCGTTCCGCGCCCTGAACACGGCATTCATGAATTCGGGGCTGTCTGTTGAAATTCCGGAAGGAATCATTCTAACTAAACCGATTCATCTTCTTTTCCATACCGCAGACATTGATGAAGCGGTGATGAATCATCCGAGATTGCTGATTCAGCTCGGTGCCAATGCGGAAGCCGTATTCATTGAACATTATACCGGCGGCACTTCCACACCGTATTTCCAAAATTGTGTTACCGATGTTTCCTTATCCGACAATTCCAAAATGGACCATATCCGTATCCAGGAAGAAGGGGTATCCGCTTCTCATATTGCCTCTACACACTATTCCATTGGTGCAAACGGAAGCGCTACCGGAACACATTTTGTATCAGGGTCTGCACTTTATCGGCAGAATATTTCTGTATCGCTTAACGGCCAAGGCGCCGAGGCAAATGTGAACGGCCTCTGCTTGTCGGACCAAAACCAGCACTTGGATCATTTTGTAACTATTGACCATAAAAAACCGCACTGCAAAAGCGGCCAGCTATTTAAAAATATTTTATCGGATACATCATCCGGCGCCTTCAACGGACGCATCATGGTTCGGCCTGATTCCCAAAAAACCGATGCACAGCAAACCAATAAAAATTTGCTGCTCTCCGATTCAGCGCTTATGAATTCAAATCCCCAGCTGGAAATTTATGCGGACGATGTAAAGTGCGCACACGGTTCAACATCCGGACAGCTTGATCAGGAAGCAGTATTCTATCTTCAGAGCCGCGGAATTAAAGAGGAAAAAGCAAAACTCATTCTTATCAACGGGTTTGCAGGAGAAGCTATCCAAAACGTAAAAAACGAAGCTGCCCATACTTATTTGGATAACCGCCTCAATGAATGGCTGGAAAACCGGGATACCAATACGTGATGCAGGATATTCGCGAACTTTACCAAGAAGTTATTTTGGACCACAACCAGAATCCGCGAAATTTTGGTCCGTTGGAATCCGCCAACAGAGAAGCAGAAGGATTCAATCCGCTCTGCGGGGACCAACTTAAGCTCTATGCCGACATTGAAAATGATGCAATTAAGGATATCCATTTTGACGGATCAGGATGCGCCATTTTCAAAGCATCTTCATCCATCATGACCGAACTCGCCAAAGGAAAATCCGTAGAAGAAGCGGATACTCTGTTCGATCAGTTTCATGAATTGGTAACAACGGGAAGTGCGGATGCGGAATCACTGGGAAAACTGGCGGTGATGGCCGGAGTCCATCAATATCCGGCTAGAGTGAAATGCGCAAGCCTGGCGTGGCACACACTTAAAAATATATTGGACGGATCCAACGAAACGGTCACCACGGAGTAAATATGTTTCACGACCATAATGAATATGTAACAATCGAGCGGGATGTCGAAGCCACCCAGATTCCGATGGGAACCGAAGTAACGCTTAGAAAGGGCGAGCGAGGACAAATTACACAGGCTCTTGGCGGAAGCTATACACTTCTTCTTCACGGCAATCTGTTCCGGATAGACGGCACTGATGCCGATGCAATCGGCAAAACTGTTGAAGATGAAACCGTAGCGGCGCAAAATACTGACAATGGCGAAGTGAATGAAGATGCAGTCTGGGATGCGATGAAAACTTGTTATGATCCTGAGATTCCAATCAATATCGTAGAACTCGGCCTAATATATTCCTGCGAATTTTCAAAACCGAAAAAAGGCGGAACCAAAGTGGATGTCAAAATGACGCTTACCGCTCCGGGCTGCGGAATGGGACAAATTATAGCTGATGAAGTCCACCAAAAAATTATGGGAATTGCCGGTGTTACCGATGTGCATGTGGAACTTGTCTGGGATCCTCCGTGGGATCAGGGTATGATGTCGGAAGCGGCGCGCCTTCATCTCGGATTATTATGATACAGCATCTGCATCCGGAAACCATCCGGAAAGATTTTGCTATATTTAATGCGCATCCTGATCTTGTCTATTTAGACAGCGCAGCCACAAGCCAAACACCAATACAAGTTACAGATGCGGTTTTAAACTATTATGAATCGTTCAATGCCAATGTCCACCGCACCATTTATTCCATCGGGAATGAAGCGACACAGGCCTACGAAGCCGCCCGAAAAAAAATTGCCGACTTTATCGGTGCGGAAGATGCTGCATCCGTCATCTTTACCAAAAGCGCTACAGAAGCTATAAACCTCGTTGCGCATGCGTGGGGAAGAAAAAATTTGAGCGCAGGCGATGAAATTTTAATCACCGAAATGGAACACCACAGCAATATTGTTCCGTGGCAGCTAACCGCGAAAGAAACCGGCGGAGATTTGAAATACATTCCCATTTCCCAAGAAGGCGAACTTGAGGATTGGGAAAACTGCATTTCAGAAAAAACAAAACTTGTTGCTATTACACATCAGTCCAATGTTTTCGGAACGATAAATCCGATCAAAGAGTTAGCTGCAAAAGCACATGCCGCCGGAGCGCTGGTACTTGTGGATGCCGCTCAAAGTGTTCCTCATTCCAAGGTAAATGTTCAGGAGCTGGGCTGCGACTTTTTTGCATTTTCCGGGCATAAGATGCTCGGGCCAACAGGTGTCGGTGTTTTGTATGGGAAAACGGATTTGCTGGAAAAAATGGATCCTTTCTTAGGCGGCGGCGAAATGATCAAGACCGTTACCATGGAAACATCCACATGGAATGAGATTCCGCATAAATTTGAAGCAGGAACGCCAAACATTGCGCAGGCAATCGGACTTGGCGCTGCGGCGGATTATCTAAATGATATTGGTATGGAAAACGTATATGCGCATGAGCAGGAATTACTGCAGTACACGCTGAATGCACTTGGCGATCTCCCCGGAATAACAATTCATGGAAATCCTAAAAAGCGCGGCGGTGTTGTCAGTTTTAATGTGGACGGAATTCATCCGCATGATGCGGCGCAGTTTTTGGACGATGACGGTATTGCAGTCCGCGCGGGCCACCATTGCGCACAGCCAATCATGCAAAAGCTTGGAGTCGCCGCAACGTGCAGAGCAAGTGCGTATCTTTACAATACAAAAAGTGATATCGATAAACTGCATGACAGTTTGGAAAAGGTAAAATCAGTCTTTAACTGAAAATCTTGAACTGCAGAGATACGCAGAAGGAATTGAGGGCTAGGTCTATTCTATTTTATTTCTCTGCGTATTTCCGCCTTTGCGTTAATTATTACCTGACCTTTTTCATTTTCCTGCAATGGTAGTAAACTTGTGCGGTTCACATATTGACTAAATGACAGGGAGTATCCCATGGCAAAGAAAAAAGCTGAAGAAAAATCTTTGAACAAATATCTCATCACACTTCGGTGGTACGTTGAAACCAACGAGGAACTGGTCTCCGGCGCTAAGGAATCTGATGATAAACTGCTGGAAATCCTCCGCCATCGTACTGATGGGAAAGCGTCCTGCAAATCCTGCCCCACACGCAATCAGGAAGGGTACGCCATTTTGGATTATCATTATTTTATGGGCGACAAGCCAACCTATATGTCCGTAGATAAAATAGCGGAAAAGGCTGACTAACGCAAAGATGCGAAAACGCTAAGGGTTTAATTTGTAATGGAGACGATCAGTATGGAGGATTTTCTGGATGATGGAATTTTGAAGGAAAAATCATTTCGCAAACAGGTAGCTGAAACAGACTGGTCGCAATATAAGGGGGAACGAGTTTTGGTCAGAGGTTGCGCAGAAGTGCCGATACCAACCTGGGCGTATTTGATCTTGACCGCGCAATTAGCTCAATATGTTGAACGGATCTATTATGGCGAATTGCGGTCTGCCGTTAAAATTTTTAATAGAGAATCATGACTGACAGAGTTAGCTGGGAAACGTATTTCATGAATATCGCACAGGAAGTGGCCACGCGGTCCACCTGCAGCCGGAAGCATGTGGGTTCCGTGATCGTCCGCGATAAAACCATTCTTTCCACCGGTTATAACGGCAGCCTTCGCGGGCTTCCGCACTGCGATGAAGCGGGGCACGAAATGGAAAACGACCACTGCGTCCGCACCGTGCATGCAGAAGCTAATGCGATTGTGCAGTCAGCGGCGAACGGCGTGCGAATCGAAGGCTCGGAGATCTATGTAACAGCATCGCCGTGCTACAATTGTTTTAAGATGATCGCGAATGCCGGAATCAGGAAAATTTATTACGGTGAATTTTACCGAGACGAGCGAATCCGTGAACATGCGGAGGAACTGGGAATTGAGCTCGTGCATCTCAATGAATCGTAATAACCAAAAAATTATTTGATTGGCTAGTTACCACAGAGACACTGAGTTACAAAAGTGTTGTATTGTGGTACGTTATTGCGAATCAGAATTCGCAAGATTTTCGGCAACAATATCCGCAACATCCATTACCCTAATTGCTGAACTATCTTCCGGTGTAAGCGGCTTGAGCCCCTGATTCATCATGCCGTAGCAAAAATTGCATCCAGTTACCAGAGTTTCTGCTTTGGATTCCACCACCTGTTCGGCGCGGACGAGATGAGTTCGCCCTTGTGTTTCTTTTTTCCACCATAGGCCGCCACCGGCTCCGCAGCATAAAGTCTCCCGTCCCGATTCTGGGAGTTCAAAAAAGTCTTTCGTAGATGCGGTAATTGCTGTGCGGGGCGCATCCACTTCGTTGAGCATTCTAGACAAATTGCATGGATCATGAAATGTTACTTGTCCATAGTCGCCTTTGGTCACTTCAATTTTTCCGTCGTTAATCAGCGATTCGATAACCTGTGTATGATGCTCAACGGTATACGAAACATCTCCGTACTTTTTGTATTCTTTTCCCAAATTCAGTGCACAATGCGGACAAAGCGTAACAACTTTTTTTGCATGAGCCAGCTGCTCTTTATTATGTTCGCGCAGCATAGAATACGTTAGTTTATCGCCGAGGCGGTTTGCCGGATCGCCGGAGCAGTGTTCTTGTTCGAGTATACCGTAGGACACACCCGCAACATCTAAGATTTTTGCAAAATTCTCAACCGACTGAGTAAAGTTTGGATCTAGTTCATACCGGGCAAAACATCCGAGCCAAAGCACATACTCTTTGTCTGGAGTGAATTTTGGAAGGCGGTCTGCCAACGCGCTATGAGATGCACCCTCGGTATTGCCCGTTTCCTGAAGATTCATAAATACTTTCTGATACTCCTGTGGTACGCGCCCTTCTACCAATACTTCTAGCCGTCGGATTTCATCCGATTTCTCTACATGGTTTCCAACCGGGCATACTTCTGTACATGCCTGGCAGGTGGTGCACTCCCAGCCGGCATCCGCATTGATTATTGGAAGAACATCGGCCGTTCCGTTTTCTAAAAGTGGCTGGCGTAAATCGAGGATAAAATGGTCTTTAGGAGAAAGAATTCCACCTCCGCGGTGGGCCGGGCACACATCGAGGCAGCGCCCGCATTCCACGCACGAAAAAATATCAAGCACCTCATTTTTAGTAAGGTTCGCAAGTCCTGAGAGCATTTCATCCAACTCTTCCTCATCACCTTCAAGATCAATATTCACCGGTGTATGGTTGGGCTGATCAAACGGCCTAAAGAAAATATTTACTGGTGCAAGAACAAGATGAAGATGCTTCGATTTTGGGATCAGGAATAAAAATACAAGGATAACTGCCGAATGAATCCACCAGTTAACTTTCCACGCAGAGCCGGAAATGCCGGTTTCGTCAATTAAATATGTCACCATTAACACCACAATAAAAATGGCAACAATCCCAGATGTGGGAGAAAGTTTCCCAAGTGCTTCCGGGCGAGATACAAACCTACGGTAGGCAAGCATCAGCATTCCAATAATCACCAATATTGCAAACGGAATGACGATAATAGAATAAAACGAATGTACACTATCGCTCATAATCGGCCGGCCAAAACCAATAGCAAAATGGTTAAGTGTTACAAGGCCAAACACCATAAATCCCCAGAAAACAAGTCCGTGCATCAGTCCCGGCCAAAATCTGCCGGAAATCACTTTTTTCTGTAAAATAACTTCGCGGAACGTCCGCCAAAGCCTCGCGCCAATCCTGTCGAATGGCAGATTATCTTTCCCTTTCAAAACGATTCTAATCCGCCGGCCTACTTCATAAACAAAAGACCCTAGGGACACCAAGATCCCTAGGGCCAAAATGAATTGTTCATTGTCTGAAAAGTGGGTATCCACCGCTAGGCAGTTTATTCCTGAAGTTTATCCGTCAGCTTTGGAATAATTTCCAAAATATCCGACACAATACCATAATCAGCAATTTCGAAAATCGGAGCATCCGGATCCTTATTGATTGCTATCACATTCTTGGATCCCTTCATGCCGACAACGTGCTG
>JASLML010000051.1 GCA_030746535.1 Fidelibacterota bacterium | reverse complement strand
CCGAGGTTCCCCAGCGGCGTTGCCCAATTCTTTGATAGCGATACAAATGCGCCGTATGCTTTTACATCGTACCGGTTCAGCGAATCGCCTTCGTTGAACATTCCGTATCCCTGTGTATTAATCCCGATGGAAATTCCCGGCATCGTCAAATCTTCATCCACAAGACGGTATTTTACATTCGCTTCCGGACGCGGATGCCACTTGAGGCTGTCATCTCCTATAATGTTACCGCCGCCGTACGAAAGGCCGAATTGAAATCGGTCTGTAATACCAACGGAAAGCCCCGAAGTCAGCGCTCCGTTTTTTTGGATTCTTGTCTCAAGCGCGAAACTGCCGCGAACCAATGTTCCTGCGGTGGGAGCAGTTATTAGGGATGTCGGTGGAGGATAGCTCGTCTGGGCGCTGAGAATAGAAAGAAAAACTGCGCACATCAGACCCTTTAGGTTTTGGTATGTGAATTTCATGTTCCGAAGGTTCGTTATTGACTTCGAAATTTACCGAAGCATTAAAAGGAAATGCAACAGATCGTCAGGGATACAAATAATCGCCGTTTCGGGATATCACGGATTCAACCCGGCTGACGGGAATGCGGTACAGCGACAAATCCTGAGGCAGCCGAAAAAGTATTTCATCACCAATCACATTGACTACATCCGCCATATAATCCTCACCGTTCAAAAGCCGGATCCTGTCCCAGTCCATTTTTGGAATGTATGCCGCTATGTTCGGCTGGACCCTGTTCTTTAACAAATCCTCGATGATAAGATCCACCTCGTCCAGCGTATTCCCCGTTCTCGGAAACGCCGTCTTGTAAAGTTGGTCAGCGGGGGCCTTTGCAAGGGTCATGTGGCTTACCAGAGTGCCGCCTTTTCCGTATTCCCAAATCTGATTTTTCTCTGTCATCAGGTCGTACTTGTATTTGAACCTGCGGACCAGCGACCTGTCCGGAAGCGTCCTCCAAAGTTCTTCCGATAAAAATCCGAGATGGTCATATCGAAAATCAATTCTGCCGTAGGATACGTTATCTATCGTTCGAAACTCAACAGAATGGATCTGCCCTTTGATCCCGATGGTAAATACGGATTCCTGCCCGATTACCGCAAAGGATGAATGAACCGGTGCCGTATATTTTCGAAATTCAGATGACCATGCTTCATCCTTGCCGTATCGTGCCAATTCGGTTATTCGCTGCTTTTCATCAAGGACCGCTTTTTTCTGAAGGCTTCCGTCATAGCTGTATGAATACATTTCCTGGGATACAACGGATCCCGATGCATTCACATTGCTTTTCAGGCGCGGGCGTCCTTTTTCGTTGTAAGCAATTTCTAAATGCGGTTTCTTATGCCTTGCAGAAGCCGGCATGGTATTCCCCGCGATAAAATCCGATTCCGATGCAAAGAATCTGAGCGACATGGCTTCCTGAGGGAAAACACTCCCCAAAAGGATAACAAAGGGAGCGGCGATAGAAACGAAACATTTCATTAGTCCAACGGTTCTAAATCCTCATCCAATTGATTCGATAGCTGATACCGGAATATACTGGATTGCGCCGGATCGCACACGTAGATCATGCCGGAATTATCCACGGTTATCGCCTTCGGCGAAATGAGTTCACCGTGGATCTCTTTTGTGTAAAATGTATCAACAAGTGTTGTATCGTTGCCGCTGTACACCCACATGGCTGTATCCACCGTAATGGACTCTACGCCTGCTTTCAGAAAAAATGTGCCGGACTCTGAATAGACTTGAACTTCACCGGAACCCGAATTCGCGATAAAAACATTTTGGCTCTGATCCACCGCAACGTCGAACGGTTTATTGAACCGCGTGAGAAACGTATCCACATTTACAGAATTGATAACGAGCGTGGTGTCCCACAAATCCATGATTTCATTTGATCCGGGCTGAAAAACGGATGGATAAACTGTCCATGCATTTGCGGACACAGGACGAACCTTATGGATGGGGAAACTTTCGCCGTGCTGAGAGAAATAGATATTTCCGTCGCTGTCCACATCAATTCCGGTCGGCTCGTCTATGGTTCCGGCGCCGGATCCTCTTTCAATTCCCGTGTGTCCAAATACGCCCCGGTGCACCCACACGGAATCTCCTGTCGCCATTTTGATCAAATGCGTTCTTTCAAAATCGATGCGAACCATTCTTTGATTAAATTTGTCCATAACATAAATGTAATTGGACTCATCCCGTGTTGTTGATAAGCCGACAAAGGTAGATTTATCGCCGGTTGGATAATTATCCCGATAGGCGTGGTTCAAATCTCCGCCGTCATAAAAAATATGATACGATGCCAAAGAATCCTGAAGGGATTTCGATGTGCCCCACGTAAAGGATTCCGGTGTCCACTCCTCATCATTGATCACATCAATCCAATCATCCGTTCCGGAAACCGCACTGAATGATTGGCCGGATTCCGAATTCGTGAATGTCCCGGATTCGGCAAATGAAGCAATTCCGAAATCATTCCAAAGCTGGTTCCATCTATAGACTTTATTTGATCCATCCGTGAAAAACACATTCATTTTTTTATCCACGTCCACATCCGTTGGAGCGATCGGTGAACTGTCCGGTGCTATGAGATTCTTCAGCGAATCAAATCCGGAAACTGCATCGCCGCTTCGGGATAGCACCACAATCGAATGTCCTGCTGAATCGGCGATAAAGATTCGACCGTCCTGAGCGATAGAAAGCTCCGTCGGCGTTACAAATCCGTAGGACGCATCCCATGCCGGGCTGATAGCAAGATATGTGGTATCGCCGGCGGTAAAATCAACAGCCTTATTGATATCATTCGGTAATGCCATTTTTTCGATGCATCCGAATTGTGCCGATAAAACCAAACTGAGCGCCGTGATCAAAATTTTCTTCATCAGAAACCGATATTCAGACTGATCCTGTGAGGATCGGACAAATGTTTGAAATTGGTAAACGCATAATCAATCCGTAGTGAAACAGGTCCGAGCGGCACATAAAATCCTGCGCCAAATGACAGATCTTCTTCCTCATTATTTATTTTATATCCGGCACGCAAAGCCAGAGATTTATATAAAAGATATTCAAATCCCATCACCACATTTTCCGCATTGTCCACGGGATGGTTCAATTGAAAGGATCCTGTGAGTCTTTGCGTTTCAGTTGACATTAACTCCATTGCAATTCCTACGCGGAATACGGTCGGCGGTGAAAACTGTTCAAACTCAGAGTCGATGACCGTTTCTTCTCCTGTATTCTTATCAATGATTCGCTTCTTGTACGTTCCTTCCGGCCTCGCCTGTCCGCCGAAATTAGATAATGCTGCAGAAAACCTCAGAGATTTGAATCCTGTCCAGTAAAATGTCCCAAGGTCTATCATGGATGAATTCATTTGGTGGCCGGCCAGATTTTCATTTACATGTTTTAATGTCAGGCCGAAACTGAACCTGTCGGTCATTTTTACACCGTAACTAAGACCAATAAATTTGTCCTGAAACACAAAATAATTTCCCGTTCCGTGCGGTAGGTATTCCGTTGTCTCCATCATCGGTTCCATGTGCAGAATGCCGCCGGAAATTCCAATAAAATGGTTCCCGGAAATTCTTGTGGAAAATCCGGCAAAATCGTAATTGATGTCCGCCGGCCACTGAATTCGGCTAGTTGACAGCTGGGATTGTTCAAACTGTGCAATGGTGGCAGGATTATAATACATTGATCCTGCATCCTGTCGAAGTGCTACCACAGCTTCACCCATTCCAACGGCTCGCGCGCTGACACCAATCTTCAGGAATGAAAAGATAGACGTTCCCGATCGCTGTCCGCCTAAAATCGGAAAAAGATTTTGTGCCGGCAGTAATGAAACCGATGCGATAAAAATAAGGAATCTGATCCGCTTCATCAGAAGATCACCTGTAGTCCTAATTCAATGCTTCGTGGCCGGCCGAAACGGGATGGATCATTGTTTGGGCTGGGTTGGTCAATCATGCTGTAGGGAATGATTTCGCCGGGGTTGTATCCTCTTCCTGTAAAAGAATTGATCCGGCGCGGAATGGTTTCCTGAAATACATTTTCGGATTCAAGGAAGACCTTTATGCTTACTCCCTTCAGCTTGAACGTTTTGTATGCCTTAATATCAACTGCGCTCGTACCCGAAACTGGTCCGGCGCCAAACCAGCCGAGTATCGTGTTGATGCCTGTCTTCTCGAAAAACTTCGGCTGATAATCGCTCAGGTAAAGGTATGGATTGTCTCCGTCCCGCGTACCGATATAATAATCCCTTTCGTCCACTGAAATTATGCCGTCTTCGTAATCAGTTGTATCGGGAATGGACCGTGTGTACCTGCGGTTGGAACCGTATTCGATCCTTCCTGAAATGCCCCAGCCGGATGGATGTTTGTACGATATGTTCGCAAAAGTTTGAACCGGTTTGTCCCAGCTCATAAATGCTTCGCCGAGGGGTTTTTCGCTGATGGCGCCGGCCTGAACCAAAAGGTTATCCAGAGGCGAAGAGCTTTTCCCTGTGACAATGGAATAATTGAAATTCACATCAGCATACCAATTCTTGAATATTCTGCTTTTCAGAATGAATTCCACACCGCGCGCGCGTGCATAATCGGCATTGAAATACATGTTGAAACGAAGATGAGAATACCGCGGATCAGACAACGCAATCGTCTGCGATGTTTCATAATCAAACATGTCTTTCCAGTACGCCTTTAATTCCAGCACCTGATCCTCACTGAAGCGATGCTTGATTCCCAATTCATACTGAACGGTGGTTTTGGGATTCAGGTTTGGGTTGCCGAAAACCTGGTACGTGGACTGAGATTTCGAATTCAGTTTTGCATACACATACTGAAAGGTTGGAAGCTGCGAAAAATGCCCGTAATAAAAATATAAGACGTCATTATCGGTTACCGGATGAGAAATGCCAAACCTCGGGCTCAGTCTTCCCTTGCCACGTCTTCCAAACAATTCAAATGTTTCATCCATGAATTTTTGCCGGGCCTCTTCCGTGATGATAATATTGTCCGGATCTGAAACTGCATCTTCTACATATGCACCGGGAAACCAGTAATCGTAACGAAGCCCAAGATTCATGGTCATTCCTTCAAAGGTGATGCGGTCCTGAACAAAGACAGCGCCGAAACTTGTACTGGCCTTATACATGTCATAATTTGAACCGAGTCCTGTGGTGCCGGCCCACGGCTCATCAATATCAAGCACCTGCAGATCTGTGATCGTGTGCTCAATGCCCGTTTTAATCTTATTTCTTGATCCTAACTGATAGGTCCAGTCCGCGTCCATTCTGGTGTTGTCGCTGACAATGTTGTACCACTCCGATGCAAACCCGGCGTCGTAAAATTCATCTCCGTATGTGATGCGCACATTTCCATCGGCATCGGTCAGGATGTAATTGATCGGTTCCAGATCTAATCGCTGTCGGTAATCCGTCCAATGCAAATCTCTCACGGCGCTGTGTTCAAGCGTAACAAACCGCCCTATGGTAATTTCGTAAAACGACCGTGTACTTAAGGTATGAGTCCAGCTCAAATTGAATAATCTAGAATCCCGCGTGATCGTATTATAATAATCCAATATTTCCTGATACCGATAAGGGTAATACGTATTTGAAAACGCCCTCGGCATAAAAAATCCCTGATTCACATTCAGCGACATATCGTAAGAAACTGACAAGCTCTTTTTCGGAGAAATGTTCCAAGACAGTTTATAGAGAAAATGCCAATCGTTATTTTGTCTCTGAGCAAAGGAACGTAAAATATTATCCGCATTCTCATCCGACACACCGGGCGGATTAGACCACGTTTTATGCGGGTACAGTTTTGAGGCGGTTGGTAAATGACTGTCGTAAACTTTTCCAAACCCATTCAGGAAAAATGAAAATTTCCCCGGCAGGTCAAGTCCGATGGTCTTGGGAAGAAGTTCCAGAAGCAGGTCAGGGCCGCCTAAATTGAATTCCAGCCTGTCCGATTTATAATTGGTGAAATCTTGCTGCGATTGTCCCCAGTTATCACTCACATATTTAAACGCACCTTCAAAATGGTCTCTTCCTTCTTTCAGTTTTACATTCACCACGCCAGACATCGCCTGGCCGTACTCTGCACTGTAGCCTCCGGTAATGATTTCCAGATCCTCAATCGCCTCTGCGTTTACGAAAAGATTCCCCGAGTATCCCGAAAGAGGATCCTTAATGGAAAGGCCGTCCACTACAAACAGGCTTTCATCAATTCTTCCGCCTCGGATATGAATTTCATTGTCCTGAGAAGTCACGCCGATCTGCTCGGACAAAATATCCTCAACGCTTGACACCACTTTATCAGAAATATCTTCACTAGAGACTCGCACCATCGAAGACGTTTCGTCCGCATCAAACAGCGGTTTTTTCCCTACAACAACCACTTCCTCTCCAAGTGTCAGAACCGTTTCTTCCAAGTCAAAATTGATTTCAGTCTTTTCATTTGGAAGCACTGTAATCCCTGTATGCAGAACCACCTTATATCCGATCATAGACGCTTCCACATCATAGCTTCCCGGGTTCATGTTTGTAAGGCGGTACCTGCCGTCCATATCTGTTGCGGCGCCGTAGTATGTACCTTTTACGAGGATATTCACACCGATCAGCGGATCGCCGGTTTTTGCATCTTTCACGACTCCCTGAAGTCCTCCCGTTTCCTGTGCATACAAAAAGGAAAGCATAACAGCCGCTGCTATAAGGCGAAATCTCATTCCGGAAATTCCTCAATCAGCAGGTGTTCCAAAAATTTGGTAGCGGATCCTTCGCCTTCCATCACAGGATGATTTCCGTTATGAAGCGGAAGTGTCATCAGAACCATTTTCCCTGACAGCTCATTCAGGCCGGCTTCAAACTGGCCCATCGCACAAACGGTGGGGCTTCCCGTCCAGCCGTCCGCTCCGCCGGTATCCTCAAGTCTGTAAAGGCTTTTTACCATTTCAAATTGCGTAGAGTCCGGTTCAAATCCTTTCACGCGAATGGCAATCAGCCGCGAGGTAACAAGATCCAAATCGTCGGATTCCTGGGATTCCAGCCGCTTGCCGGAAAAAAGCCTCCCGGACGGATTGATCGTAAACGAAGAATCAATCGGAAAAAATGCAAAGGACGTATCCTTCATTTCAGAAACATTTAAAAATACATTTCCACCTCCCATTACATAACTGAGGATGCTGGCGCTAGCATCAAAATACGTCTCATTTCCGGTGTAGGCGGAATACCAAATGACATGATCAAAATAATTCAGGTTTGCTTTGATGTCCGCAGATGAAAATGGCAGTTCTTCCTGAATTTCCCACACCGAATAGCCGGTGTCCCCGACGATAGAATCGAGCGCTGTTTTATACCACAACTGAGCGGCGTTCGGCGTATCCTGAACAAAATCATCTACCAATAAAACATTCCCCTGTGCCGGCACTACTTTCCAATAATCCGCTTCTGCTGTGACATTTGTATCCGGAAAATGAACAATTTCGCTTTCCGCGCCGGCTATATCCTGAGCCTTCAAATAAAATGTATGAAATCCGGGATCAAGTTCTGTAAGCGTTATGCTTGTATAAGACGCCGCATCAAGGCTTGTCCAGCACGTATCGCATGTATCGTCCAAAGCGTAATACACATAAGTGACCGATTCCAGACCGTCCTGGTCTTCCAAATCCCAAACGAAAGTGCGGGTCGGAAATGTGAAACTGGTATCGCCGTGCAGGTCCGTGGTCAGCGGGTTGCTCCTGTATCGGAACGAAATAACAGGATTTGAATTCATAATCGGCAGAACCAGTTTTGCCGGAGTTTTATCCGCGTTTCCTTCGTTATCCACTGCATAGACCTCAAAACTGAAAACATCCAGATCGGTTCGGATCGGCACATAAAAAATTCCCGATTCATTCGTCGTTTCGGTCCATGACGTATCATGGTTCCATTTATATCGGTAGCCGCTAATCTCACCGTCCGTATCTTCGCCCCACCAATGAATTTCCTGTCTGCTCGTTGTAATGGTAGAAAAGGCAGACGTAAGGGTGTCCCATACCATTCCGGAGTCTGGATCGGAATCAATGGCGTAGGTCCAAACCGTATCGTAAACAGTTGCACCCGTTCCAGGGTCCGTTGAGGAGGTTACAGTGTCTATCGACGCATAAATCGTATCGGAGGCTATGAGAGACAGGAACGTCTCAGGCGCTTCATCCGCTACAGGGTTCGACGGATCGTTATACTCCCACAGAGAGCAACGCGCAAAGAAAAGGCAAAGCAGTAGAAAGTAAAGGCGCTTTTTCATAAAAAGGAAAAAGGCGGAGAGCCAAAGC
>JASLML010000050.1 GCA_030746535.1 Fidelibacterota bacterium | reverse complement strand
TCCACTGATCGTCAAGTTTCTTAATCGCACGGCGAAATTCCAGCACCGCCGGATCGTAAGACATCAGCACCTCTCCCGAACCGATTGCTTTGAGCGAATCAACATCCACCATAATCAGGATCGTTTCCACATCCTGCCCGATTTGTTTGTCGGGGAAGGAAGCTTCAACGGTTGTGCCGGCTGCATCCGAATTTCCAATTTTTGCCATCCAGCCGTCATTCGGCACATAGCCTTGGGACCAGTTCCACATTTGTATGAAAACCATTAGATCTTCAAAATCTATGACGCCGTCCGGCTGTATCTGCATATTCGGCGCGGATCCCGTTGCGGGACCCGTTTCGCGTCCGCCGTATGTAGACGGATTCCACCAGGCCTGCTGAAAATCCAGCAAATCATTGAACTGGACCAGCCCTGAAAAATTGTAGTCTCCGAGCAGAGCGGCTTCGTATTCTAGTACCGTAATATCGAGATCGCCGTCTTCATCGCCGTTCAGGTTGCCGTCATAGGGATTCCCAAGTGTATCTATCACATCCGTACTGATGGTCAATGTTACTTCTTCGCCGGCGATCACGGATTCATCCGGGATGATGGTAAGCCGTATCTGCGTTCCGATATTCGCAACGTTGTAAGATGCATCAATCGTTCCTGTCATATTTCCTTCAAGAGAAATGCCGCTTTCCAGTGATGTTTGATCAACTTCGCCCGGGAAAAAGAGCACAAAATTATCGTACCAGCTCAGCTGCCCGGCGGTGTCAGGCGAATAGCTCACCAATCCGATCAGCGACTGGTTGTCCACGGCGAAATCAACGGTGTCTGCAAAACCGTATTCCCAGCCGTCGTGAATCGTGAGCGCCATCAGAACCTGTTCATCAGAATTTGCAAGATCGTTTTCCGTGTTCCACGTGAGCGTTCCGATATAATCCGACGGAAGCAGCGGGTCCGAAATTGGACTGTTTAGGGTCGGTTCCATCCAAGAGGACCCGCCGTCCGTGGAATATTCAAGTGTCATGGTATATTCATCGTTTGAAGGATCGGAAAGATTGTAGCTGATGCTGATCGTTCCGGAGACTTCGCCTGAAGGATAATCGGTAAACCAGATAGATCCGACAAAATTGTCAACGGAGAACGGCCCGACGGCCATGCCGCTTGTCAGCGATCCGTCCGAAACTTCCGTTCTGAGCCATACATCAAATGCGTGTGTGTCGCCGATGTCCATCCAGGAATCCCATTCCATCTGCAAATCGGTTCTTTTGCGGCCGGAGTTCCCAATGTTTAGTACAGATCCGCCTTTAACGGAAAGTGACGGCGCAGATATAGGAAGTTCCGGCGGCACTTCGCCTACCGTTGCTTCAAACCATTCCAGGGAATCCAGCGAATAGTAAAAAACGTAAGACATGGAATCATCTTCCAGATCAACCAGCGAAAATTCAAACGGCACCATATGATGGTATTCCGTCATTTCCATATTGATGTCAATGATCGGGTGTGTATTCTGATCCACCACGCTTATGGTCACTTCGAGCGAATCCGCAAGCGTACCGTCAGAAGCGGTAACCAAAACGGTATCCACGGTGCCTGATTCTGCTGGTGTTCCGTACATACTGTCGGCGTCTGCGGTCAGCCATGCAGGCATATTCGAAAAAGACCACATCACCGAATCGCCGTCCGGATCATGCCCTTCGGCAACATAGGTGAAATAGGTGTCCACCAGAATTTCGTAAAAACTGCCGGACGTAATTCTCGGTGCATCCGGAACGGGATCAACGGAAATGGTAATCGTGTCGGACCATGCTCCGAGAAAATTCGGATCCTCGGCAAAAATGATAAAATCTTCGGGGTTGCCCCAAGCGTCCGGATCAGAATGGAAATTGACCAGCCTCTGGTTTTCCTCATCGTGGTACCAGCGGATGTATTCCGTTGAGTCAATTCTATGAATGGAAATAGACAGGTCTTCCAACGGATTCGTATCATCAAAAATGTAATCACCGAAATCAATCCAAAGCGAATCATCTTCGTTGAAGCTTGTGTCCGCCGGGATGCCGACCCAATACGGCGCCGTGTTCGGCCCGGAACATTCGTTTAGGACAAGTTCAATATCGTCCGCTATCGCAGCAATGACATTGAACGGATCCGATTCTCCCCAGAGATCCTGTCCGTCGTCGCAGCTGTCTGTTCCTGCTGTTGCTGAGCCAAAGGCATCAAAAATGGAGCGCACCACATAACCTTCACCGTCCGGGATTCCATTGAAATACACCATGTGTTCCGTGGAATCTGCAAAATTCACAAAGACTGAATCACGTCCGATGTCGGGACCGCGTGTTTCAAAATCACTGCCCGGGAACCAGAGTCCGACCCAAATGTAGCCGGAGTCCTGGCGGGCGGCAGTGATCGATACCGAAATTTCGCCATCCGGCTTGTCCGGAACATCCTCACTCCATATCGCACCTGTGATTGCACCGCTTAATTCATTTTCCGTCCATGAGCGGACTGTGTCACCCAGCCCTTCATTCATCGGCCAATATCCGACAGGACGCATATCATCACCCCAGTTCGGATGAAAATACATATTGGGCCGAATTTCAGATGCATCCAGTTCGCGGTTCCATATACGGAAATCATCTAAATTTCCGGTGAAAAATTCACCCTGATACGAATCTGAACCAATGTGAAGCGGGCCGTCTGAAGAAGCATAGGTTGACTGCCCTTCTTGAGGCGCACCGACAGATTCCAGTGAACCGTCAATATAAAGTTTTGCCGAATCGCCAGACCATGTATAGGCAACGTGGTGCCATTGACCGTCATTGATCATCGTACTCGAGGAAACCATATCAGTGCTTACATATCCGTCGCTCATCATCTGCATTTCGTAGCTGCCGCCCTCTTCTCCGCGCTTGCTCACAAGCTGCATGAAACCAGAATTTTCGGTTTTTACCCAAAGCGCATAGGAAAATGGGTTATCGGCAAAATCCAAAGATTCGTCCTCGGGATCGCCGAAATTCACATAATCAGACTCTCCATCAAAGCTAAGTGAAAACTCCGGATTTCCGACCCGCATGAAATGCCACCAGGCATTATCATCTTCTATATATTCCTCAACTTCATCCATTTCATCGATAATCGGGCCAAAATGGTAAATGCCGTCTTCCAGCTCAGGGACCGATGCTTCGTAAGGAAGATCTATAATTGCCGTGTCTCCGGCGGCAAGACCGGACAGAATTTCACGTCCGCCATTAAGCAATACATCATCTGTAGTAAGCATACTGTCTTCTGAAAAATAGAAACCCACGGAAAAAGAATCGGCATCCGCATTTCCGTCGTTAACAATGGAAACAAAAATCGAATCTCCGATCATTTCGCCAACCTGAACATGGTGGTTGGTGCTCATTTCATAGATGCGCAGATTGGGCATCCCTTGCAGTGAATAACCATCAACGAAAAGACGGTTCGGGCCATTTGAAGCATCTACATTATGTGTTCCATCCGTAACAGAAACATTCCATTCCAGAACCGCATACGAAGTACCGAGGCTATCCAGCAAATCATTTAAAAAAGCGTAGGAAATCCAGGTCCAGTTTTCCGGCTGAATATCCTGATCATACAAGGTATCGGATTGGTCTGCTACATCGTACATCGCCCAGTTAATGGTATACATCAATGAATCAGTTTCTTCATCCCATGATTGTTCCCAGTCAAACCAGGCGGTATCTGCATATAGACTTTCATGCGTTAAATGTATTTCGCTGCTGTCTTCTGGCCAGTTAAGCCAAAATTCTTCCGGCGGATCATTCACAATAGCAGTACCGTCAATATAAAGGCTAAATTCTTCAGATGACGTTAGATCGCCACCTTCGTCATATGCTATCACTCTCCAATCCATAGGCGCTTCCGTTACGCCGAGGCTGTCCAGCCAGCCACTCAACATTCCGTGATCCAGCACCGCAGATGTATCTTCAAAATCTGCTCCCTCATATTCTATGTCGGTAGAATCTCCATACATCGTCCAAACGACGTTATACCAAACGTCATCCGCATCCGGATCTATGGCTGGCTGCCATCTGAAAGTTTCTTGCCAATCCGCTGCCACTGATGATGCTGTTATTTCAATCGTAGTATCATACTCTGGCTCCAGCAGCTCAAATTCGTTGGGTGGAGTATTTTCGTATTGCACCAGCAAATGGAACGGCCCGTTTTCTGCATAAGTGCCAAGAGAATCATCCCATGCTTCTACATTCCACTGAAGAACAGCTTCATTTACACCCAGACTATCAAGCCAATCATTTAACTCATAATGTGAAATATCGTAATCGGTTCTTCCATTAATGGTATCTATTCCTTTGAGGGTATCCGATGAACCGTCTTCCGAATAAAATGAACCGCTGAAAAAATACGTGAGCGAATCATCGTTCGGATCAAAAGATTCATCCCATGAGAACCACAGGGTATCATTCCACACACTTTGAAAATCAATTGAGGAAAAAGTGCTGTCCCCCGGACCTGTTAGTGAAAATTCACCTGGGGCATAGTTCATCCAAGCTGTGCTATCCATATTCACCACATAGATATTCCTATCACCGAAATGACCGTCTATATTCATCAGGGTACCGTCCACAAATGTTAGACCGCTCGGCTCGTTTCCCGGCGCATGGACCGATCCGTAGACCATTCCATCCATGCTGACTGAAGTAATAACATCATTCAGATCATCGGAATACCAGAGCATTCCACCGTCCCACGTCAGTCCACTAATTCTGACATTCGATCCCAGATTCAGACTATCCACATAATTATGGGTTGCGGGATCCACCATGTAAATCATATTATCTGCGTCATAAAACATTGTGCCGAAATACAGGTATTCACCATCCGTGGCCATTCCCGCTTTATTGGTGCTATAGCGGGACTGAATTTGAGAATGTATCGTGCCATCCTCAGGGTCTAATGCAAAAAGGGTGCTACCTCCATGTGCCCACAGGGCAACGCCATCCCATGTAATACCGCCAGTCCAGTTTGAAGGCGTTGGAATGGAATCCACCTTTGCCCCTGTTTCGGGATCGAGCTTATAAATGAAATGATCAGATTCATCTGTCGAAGCCCATCCGCCGGCAACCCAGTAGTTTTCGCCGTCCCACGTGAGACCAGTTGGCCTGATTACATCAAGGGGAATGTCCGTGGGTATGTAAGCATAACCGCAATCCTCAGCGAAGGTTACTCCTTCATCAATATTCCCATCGGGATTGTTCCAGGTAACACTGGTCCAGGTTGAGTCGGCATATTCGGGATCCAGAGTTTCGATGCAAGAAAGAAAATTGTCCGTAGCATTAAAGCTTATTAATGAATCTGTAATTCCGTTCTTCATTTTCAGACTGGTTAATTGATTGTTTTGAACTTCGAGGGAGACCAAGGCTGTATTATTGCTCACATCAAGGCTGGTTATTTGATTATTAATTACCCGCAGATTGGTTAGAGCTGTATTATTGCTCACATCCAGAGCGGTCAATTGATTATTTTCTAATGAAAGATTTGTTAAGGCTGTAAAGCCTTCGATCCCCGTCAGATCGCTTATTCCCCTACTGTTCAAAACTAAATCGGTAACACTGCTGATGTTTTCTCTTAAAACAAAATCATCCATGGTATCATCGTAGCCCAGGTCGATCAGCGCCTGTTCCAGGCTGTCATCGGGTACGTAGGTATAGGCAAAATAAGAATTCTCGTAGGCACCAATATCGGGTGCGGTATAGCTTGGGCTTGGCCGTGCATTGCCATTCAAATCTGTAGATGGTGCGCTGTACGTCGTGCCGTCTATCGTTACGGAAGAAGATGAGCCGCTGATTGCCGGAGAATTGTTCGCAAGGCTGAAATCGCCATTAGCAGAATCAGAAAATTCAGGATACAGAATGATATTTCCGCTGGAGTCGGCGGCGTAGGACGGAAGGCTGTCGGATAAAATGCTGTTGGCAAACACAGGATCAGATGCGGCCTCAGACGATGCGGACATCACCGCTGTTTCGTCCCAGATAATGGAATTGATGAAGACAGGTTCAATCGTGCCGTTGATGCGCACCATACGTATCGCTTCGTCGCCGGTGTTGTTTGCAATCGTGGAATTAATGAATACTGGCCCGCCGTAATTGTACGCCATCAGCACGGATCCGTTGCCCTTTGCCTCATTGCCGTACACGAGCACGTTTGTAAATGTCGGGTAACCGGCGGATGTATAAAATGCGCCGCCGTAATTCGCCGTGCCGCCGGTGAATGTGCAGCGCTCAAAGCGTGCATTGTCCGAGGTGGGGATAGACCCAAAGTAAAGATGCCCGCCGGACATATAGTCGGAATACGAACTCGGATTTTCTGTGTTGGCGGCGGTGTTGTTCTCAAAGAGGCAGTCTTCAACCAAAGGTCCCGTCACGCCGCCTGCTGATCCCAAATACATTGCGCCGCCGTAATAGGCAGTATTATTCTTAAATACGCAGTTTGAAATGTTCGGGCTTCCACCGTCCAAATAAATCGCCCCGCCGTAACCAGAGGTATAATTATTGTAGAATATGCAGTTCTTGATTGTGGGGGACATATCATTGTTGTAGCCGTAATACAGGTACATAGCAGATCCGCCTCCAGTGGTATCTCCGTTTTGCATGGTAAAGTTTTCAATCACATCGGCAGAGGTGATCCAGTCTGCATAAAAGTAAAAAGCCCGTCCGCTTCCCTCCATATCTATAATGGTGCTTGCGGCACTATCCTGCCCCATTACCACCAGATGCTTTTCCGATCCGTCCCAGTTCAGGTTTTTGTTTCCTCTACCGGTATAGGTTCCCGCCAATACCATCACAGTGTCGCCGTCGGCGGCAATATCAATGGCCTTCTGGATCGTGGCAAACGGATATGTAACGGTTCCGTCCGCAACATCCGAGTCTGCGCCGTCTTCAACGTAAAAGACGGGACCAAAATACGTCTGCACTCTCGGATAGGCGCCGATGTCAGATCGTGAGCCGTCAGAATCGTTGTAGGTGCTGGATGGGTCTCCAGCATTAATCATCGCGGAGCTTGCCAATAGAGAATAATCTCCGTTGGGCTGATCCACGAATCCGGGGCTGGTGGAAATGTTTCCGTAGGTGCCTGTCGGGTCTCCCCAATAAGTGGTATTGACCACACCGCTGGAATTATTGTGAAAATTGCTGTAAAACACGGAATCGGTGGTCCAATCTCTTGCTGAGTTAGCACCGATTGCATAGCCCCCATTATTGCTGATAATCGTGTTCCGAACGACGCCGAGCGCGGAGCTGTGCGCATATATGCCGTTTGTTCCGTTGCCGTCTATCGTGCAGTTTTGGATGTTCGGCGAAACCATATTGGATGATGAATAATTTTGGATGCCGTGCGTTTCATTATCCGCAATAAGGGTGTAGCGGATGTCCGGGTCGCTCCTGTTATTGGAGTACCCAGCTCTAATATAGATCCCCTGAGATCCGCTGTGGGTAATGATGGAATTCTTGATCGTCGGAGAAGAATTGTAAATGTCCATTTGCCCTCTGTTATCATACCCACCGTATCGCACTACACAGTAATCCATGACCGAATTACTTACTTCGCTGGCATAGTGGCCATAATAGTCCCCGTTAAAGTTGATATCATCCCATTCGTCATCGCTCGGCGTTCCGTCGCCAGTGCTGCCTCCGACGGTGTTGTCATCAATGGAAGTAAAATAAATCAGGCTGTCGGAGGTGCCTTCGGCTGTCAGCGTGCCATTCAACGTGATTCCCTCGGGCCAACCGCCTCCCTTGTCAAACTTGATAACAGTCCCCGGTTTGATGGTAAGCGATGTACCGTTCGGCACAGTTACATCGCTTCCTTTTATAATATAACAGGATCCGCCGGTTCCCATGGATGACACAGGTTTCAGCGTACCGCTGAGGTAACCATAAAGCAACACCATAGAAGAATCATCCGGGCCCGAAAACGTGTTTCCCGAAACAGAGGTCGGCGCTACGGTCTCAAAATGCATTGCATATTCGTTGTTGATGAATGTATTGCCTGTAATGGTGCCGCTTACGCGACCGATGCCGGCGGAACCGTTTTCCTGGAATGTATTGTTTGATATGGTCGGTGCTATTTCACTGCCGTCTCCCTGAGCCGTAGTTCCATATATGCCGAATGTTGTGTTATTTGAAATTGTGTTTCCCGAAATGGTCGGCGCTACATCATTGCCGTATTCTGAATAGAGAAAAATGCCTTCATCGCCGCTGTGGGTAATGACGGAATTGGTAATGGTGGGGGATGCATTACGGATGTAGAGATTTCCTGCATCATTTTCCCCGCCGTAGCGAACCACGCAGTAATCCATGACCGAATTACTTACTTCGCTTTCATAGCCGGCATCATACTGAGCATCAAAATAGATCTCTTCCCATTCATCATCGCTCGGCGTTCCGTCGCCAGTGCTGCCTCCGACGGTGTTGTCATCAATGGAAG
>JASLML010000004.1 GCA_030746535.1 Fidelibacterota bacterium | reverse complement strand
CCCGTAATCGTCGGTTTTGTATTTGGCGCAGAAACGCTTGGCGGACTGCTGGCGGGAGTAACGGTTTGCGGTGTGCTAATGGCAATTTTTCAATCTAACGCCGGAGGCGCATGGGACAATGCCAAGAAAATGATCGAAGAAGGAATTAATGTAGATGGCGAGTCTTATGGAAAAGGGTCTGATGCACATAAAGCGGCTGTAGTCGGAGACACGGTGGGCGATCCTTTTAAGGACACTTCCGGGCCATCACTCAATATTTTAATAAAACTCATGTCTGTGGTGTCATTAGTAATTGCACCACTGATTGCCTAAAAATCAGGAGCATAAATATGAGATATTATGAAACCCTATATATTGTGAATCCGAATTTTGAAGAAAACCGGCTTCAGGATATTATTGGGGATATTACTAAAGAGATTGGAAGATTTAATTTTTCAGTCATAAATCACCGTGTTTGGGGCAAAAAGAGATTAGCGTTCTCTGTTTCAAAGCATAAATACGGAACCTATATCATGCTTCAGTTTGAAACAAATGAGGCAAAACACCTCTCAGAATTTGAAACGTATTTAAAACTGAATAATAATATTCTGCGGTCGCAAACAGTGAAGCTGGATGACAAACCGGAAAAATATCTTGAAGAAATTCGGAAGGATGAAGAAGAAATTTCTGATTCGCCTGTAGAAATCAAGGACGAACTCCCTGCAGAGGAATCTGCTGATACTCAGGATCAGGAAAATGACGGCAATGAATCAGATTCTGTTTCGGAAGAATCAATTGAATCATCATCTGAAGAAACAGCAGAAGATGCGGTAGATCCTGAATCAGAGGATTTAGAAAAAACGCCCGAAGTTGAAGAAGAGGAGGTCTAGCATATGGCATTTGTAAGTCGAAGAAAAATCTGTTTTTTCAAAGAGAACAATATTACAAAAATTGATTACAAGGATGTGAAATTGTTAAAGCAGTTCATTAATGACCAAGGCAAAATAATGCCGAGGCGCGTTACGGGTACATCCGCGAAAATGCACCGCAAATTGGTCAAAGCTATCAAGTGTGCACGAAACATTGCGTTGATGCCGTACACAAACGTCATTGAAAATTAAACCCCGATTGATTGGAAGGAAGTAAGTATGGAAATCATATTATTGGATGATGTTGAAGCGCTAGGTGAAGCCGGAGATATCATAACTGTTAAGCCAGGGTATGCCAGAAATTTTCTATTTCCCCGCGGTCTAGCTGTCCGGTCGTCAAAAAGGAACAGGGCGCTTTCAGATGAGAAAAGACGTGTGTCTGAATTAAGGAAACAGCGTGCAGTGGAAGGGCACCTTCATTTGGCCGAACAGGTGAAAAAGACGGAAATAACTATTGAGGTGCAGGTTGGCGAAGAAGAAAAAGTATTTGGTTCTGTTACAACACTGGATATCCACAAAGCAGTGGCGGATAAGGGCATTAATCTTGATAAAAGCGCTATTTTATTGGAAGAACCAATAAAGGCCCTCGGGATTTATCATGTACCTGTTAAAATAACCAAGGATTTAGAATCCGAAATCAAACTGTACGTCATAAAAAGCTAACAGATAAAACAACCAAAATCCACAAACCCCCGAACGGTGTTGAGAAACATCGCGGGGGTTTGTTTTTTCTCAATTCTTCCCTTTATAATCCAAACATTCCCAAAAAGTATATTGTTCAACAACGGAACCGCGGCGTTTGGATTCAAATGTTATTAAATGACTTATTTCGCTGAAATACGATTTAAGAGATTTTGGAAATTGATTCCCCTCCCAAAGAATAATTAAATCCTCACCAATGAATGATGAGTCCGGATATAAAAATGAATACAAGGTTTCATGATAATCTATAGACAGGCACACCGCTTCAGGATTTGGATTGGCATATACATTTAGCATGGACGGTATCTGGAAATTGTTTGAAGCTATCCGCACTCCTTTGCCGTTCAGCTCATCTTTTATATAAGATTTAACCTCGTTCTTAAAACTAGAATAGTAAAAGTATCGGTTTGTGATATCCGAATTCCCGCTTAGGGGCAAGAACGGGAAAAACGTTTGAATGGTTATAATGCCGACCAATGATAATGAGTATAAAATTTGAACTGTAAAGAATTTTTTCAATGCATCCCACCGTTCATCAAAGATAATGGCACAGATGAAAATCCCTCCGAAAAATACCGGCGCCGGCCAGTTTATTTCCATCCGCGAAAAAAAGGAATGAAATAAAAAATATAAAAACGGAATTGCAGTCATCAGAGAAAAAAACTGCATCGCATCGGATCCCGATTTCTTTTTCCCTTTAATAATACAAAATATGGCAGGCTTGACCGCAGCAAAATAGAATAAAACCGGTCCTATTAATATTGCCAGTCCTGCCCAGAGTTCTATGAAAGAATTGAACCCGCCTCCTTCTGTAACATGTGACCCCTGATAAACGAAAAATGCCCAGTTATTGTTTGCATTCCATATTATAAACGGACTAAATATCATAAAAGCTGTCACAAAAGATATATAATATCTCGGATTCTTCAGCAGGCCTCGTTTATTCGGATTGAGCAATGGATAAGCTGCAAGTGCAATTGCAGGAAAAGCCGCGGATATTTTTGATAGCATGGCAACACCCAATAAAACTCCTCCGGGAATTAAAAATTTTGCATTTTCATGGTATCCCTTGAAATACAGCATCATTGCACATATAGTGAAAAATGCCAGCGGTGCATCTGGCGTAATGATTACTCCGTTTGTGTGGAACAGTACATTTGAGACGACCAATAATGATAATATAATCCCCGCTCTCTCCGAAAACTGATTCTTTCCAAATTGGTAAAGGATCCATCCCATCAAAGTCAGCAGAAAAACAGATCCGAATCGTATCCCAAATCCTGTTTCACCAAAAATCAGTGTAAACAGCCAAATAACGAACGCAACTGTCGGGCCGTGGTCAATATATCCGGGAGACAGGTGTCTTGCATACATGGCATAGTATGCTTCATCATCAATGACCATCGTTGATCCGATAAAAATTAATCTTACAAAAACCAACGCCAAAGAAAGGGATACAAAAGGGATGAGTTTATTGTTTTTTATCATGGTTCGGCGGCAAAATCGCTAGTTGGGAATATAAAGAATCTATTGACCATAGGCGACCCTCCCTTCTATTTTCGATGATCATGTTTGTTGATGTCGCATTCCCCATTTCAAGTTTTAAGGTTTTTTCCTACAGTGTTCCTCCTGCACTGACGAAGTCCATAGCAATTGGATCAAGGGTAAACGCTCCGCTGGGGAAAAGATCTGCAAAAGGAATTGTTGTGCGGGTGCGAAGGCGGATCAATTTTAAGGGACAGATAAAAGATATTTCGGGGCTTGTGGATGATACGCCTATTTTGAATGAAGCACTGTGGGAACTCATTTCATGGGTAAGCGATTATTATTTAGTTCCAATCGGGAAAGCGGCAACAGCCGTTCTTCCGTCTAGGTTTTCAACGGGATACAGCCCAAGAAAAGTGAAACTGGTTTCTCTGTCTGACTCTGGTGATATGTCGGCTGTAGATAAAAGGGCACCGGCACAGCTGAAAGTGCTTGAATTCTTATCGGAACGGAATTCCCCCATATTATTGAGCAGGTTAAATGGAATTGTCAGCAATCCCCATCAGGTATGCCAAAAGCTGTCTGATCTTGGCCTTGTTCATATAAGCAAGATGAAAACATTGCCGGTTGCCACAGGATTTTTGGATGAACCGATTCATAAGGAAATCTCGTTTAATAAGGAACAATCAAAAGTTATCACTGAAATATCCTCTTCGATTGATTCGAACAAATTCAGCCCCTTCCTCCTGCACGGGGTAACCGGCAGTGGCAAAACAGAAATCTACATTGAAGCCGCCCGACGCGTGATTGCAAAGGGGAAATCTGTAATTATCCTACTACCGGAAATAGCCTTAACTCCGCAAATAGCCGGAAGATTCAAGTCGGCATTCGGAAGTTCGGTAACCCTTTGGCATTCAAAATTGGGTATATCAGAAAGGGCATGGATTTGGAAGAAAATTTGCGGAGGAAGGTTTAAGGTGGTCATAGGAGCCAGAAGTGCTGTTTTTATGCCACTGAAAAATATCGGCTTAATTGTCATGGACGAAGAGCAGGAGTCCTCATTTAAGCAGGAATCGCCGGATCCACGATACCATGCAAGAGAAGTTGCACTTATGCGCGGAAAAATTGATAAAAGCGTTGTCCTGCTGTCCAGCGCAACGCCGAGTATCGACAGCTATTTTAATCAGGTAAAAGGTAAATTAAACAAATTGCAGTTATCCAAACGTTTTGGAGGGGCGAAATACCCATTGGTGCATGTTGTCGATATGAATGAAGAATTGGAAGAGGCTGGGAATCCCCGCTTCATCTTTTCTTCGCTCCTTCAGGAAAAAATTCAAGACAGGCTGCAGAAGAATGAACAGGTGATATTACTGCAAAACAGGCGCGGACATTCACCTGTCGTGCGCTGTTTGGATTGCGGTTCAATGGAAATGTGTCCGCATTGCGAAGTCACATTAACCTATCATAAAAAAGGAAATTCAATACAATGCCACCTTTGCGGATTTTGCAAGTCACCTCCTCCAAGCCAGTGTAAAAACTGTGCAAGCGATCTCATGCAGCTTTCAGGAATCGGAACACAAAGAGTCGAAGATTTAGTTAAACATACATTTCCAGATGCTCTGATTCAGCGTATGGATATTGATTCAGCGAAATCAGCAAAAACCATAAGCTCGACTCTTGCGAAATTCGGCAACGGAGAAATTGATATATTATTGGGAACGCAAATGATAGCCAAGGGTCTTGATTTTGAAAACGCAACTTTAGTTGGAATTATTAATGCGGACACCGGTCTTTATCTTCCTGATTTTCGAGCTGGAGAAAGAGTATTTCAGTTAATTTATCAAGCATCCGGCCGGGCGGGGCGCAGAGAAAAACAAGGCGAGGTAGTCATCCAAACGTACAGCAAAGATAACCCAGTTATTCAGTCTGCATCTAAACTTGACCTGAAGAAATATTACAATGTGCTGCTAAATGAAAGAAAATCATTGAATTATCCGCCGTTCAGCTGGATAGCCAAAGTGGAATTTTCGGGAAAGCAAAAACAGAATGTTGAATCCGTTAGTCTGGCAGTTTTGACCTCACTTCCAAAGCCGTATTCCGGATTGGATATTCTTGGTCCGGCATATTGTTACCGGGAACGAATTAGAGACAATTGGCGTATGCAGTTAGTTTTTAAGTCCAATAAGGAGAAAGATCTTTCCGGGGAAAAACTACACGCCTTTATTAAGAACGGATTGAAAACAGACAAACTGAGAAAAACACAAAAAGGGGTAAGGATTACCGTAGATATCAACCCCGTTTCTTTGCTATGAAATTAAAAAATGTTCTGACTCTGTCTTTTGGTTTACAGCTGATTTGCGGCCAAGTTTCATATCCGGGAATGAGATCCTGGTTTCATCCCCAGTCGATGGCAATGGCAGGCGGCGGGAATAGCATCAGTTCAATGGAATCTGACAGACTCAATCCTGCAGCATTGAATTCAAAAGGAAGAGTTTTTTCCGTCAGCATGATAAGATATCCGGGAGAAATTTCCGCCGAATCCTCTTCCCTTATCCTCCCGCGCGAATCAAAAATGCTGTCAATAAATTTGCGCCACATAGGTTACGGAATTTTTGAAGGCAAAGACAGCAATAACGAACCAGTTCAAAATTATTCATCTTCAGATACTTGGCTTAGCATGTCTTCCTCATCATCTGATACAAATAAAATATATACCTTTGGATGGAATTCGGGGGTGTTTATCAGCAATCTGGATAATTATCAGTCCATAATTATAACAGGAGGATTAGGGTTGTTGATAACGCTTCCAAATGATATAGGAAAATTTTCACTAAGTGTGCAAAATATGGGACTTCCGATACAAAAATATACTGGCGCCGATGAACCGCCGCCGGTTTGGATAGCCGCAGGAGGCTCCAAAAAATTAGCTTATCTCCCTCTTGAGTTGGCGGTAGATGCTGTATATTTTCCGGGAGGAAAGTCCACAAGAATTCATATAAGCGGACTTGCTTCGCTCCCTTACCATTTTAAACTTAGGATTGGGTCATCAACGGTGAAATTTGACCAGCAGACATCATATTCCATTGCAAGAGATGTGCTTTCGGATACAGGTGTTGGATTGTCCTATACGGATGGTGAATATGCATTTGATATCGGAATGTATATGTACGGTAACGGCGGCTGGGCATCCGGATTGGGGTTTGGAATTAAATTCTAATTTTGTAAACAATTGTGGAAGGAAATATGAAATACAGACGATTGGGGAATTCCGGGCTTAAAGTAAGCGAATTAAGCCTTGGAGGATGGCTGACTCTCGGCGGATCAGTAAATGAAAAAGTATCGATTGATCTCATTAAGGCCGCATTTTACAACGGAGTAAACTTATTTGATATGGCCGATGTGTATTCCGAAGGGCAGTCTGAGGTAATGCTCGGAAAGGCAGCGCAGGATTTGCCGCGCGAACAAATTGTTGTCGCTACAAAAGTTTACGGCACAATGCATCCGGGGCCGTTTGGATCCGGACTTTCGAAAAAACACATTATCCAAGCTTGTGAAGCTTCGTTAAAACGGCTGCAGATGGATTATATCGATTTATATCAGTTTCACGTTTACGATGAATCAGTTCCGCTTGAAGAAAGCCTAGAAGCTCTGGAAATTTTAACATCTCAAGGGAAAATTTTATACTCCGGATGCTCAAATTTCAGCACGGCCAATATGCAGGAAGCGCTAAATATTTCTGCTTCGAAAGGATATCCAAGATTTATTTCCAATCAACCCAAATACAATCTGCTTATAGATACGTTTTTGGATGAGGATTTCGAAGAAACGCTTTTTCCATTTTGTGATAAACATGGAATCGGGAATATTGTTTTCTCTCCATTGGCGCACGGAGTATTAACCGGTAAATACAAATCGATTCAGTCAAAACCCAAGGGGAGCAGAGTAGCTGGAGAATTTAAATCTGTACATTTAACGCAAAAAAATTTGGCTACTGTTAAGCGTTTAAAGTCGATAGCAGATGAGGCAGGGCTCACCCTTATTCAGATAGCATTTGCCTGGATCCTCCGAAGAAAAGAAGTGTCTTCGGCGATTATTGGAGCTTCTTCTGTTAAGCAGCTTGAATCAAATCTTACCGCTTCGGGCATTCGTTTGGAAGAAGATTTGTTGACCGCAATCGATGAAGCACGCATAAAGCTGTGAGCGCTGATTATAATATAATTATTATTGGAGCAGGTGTTGTCGGCCTGGCAGCTGCAAGAGCAATAGCCGAAAAAGGCGAAACATCTGTATTAATAATTGAAAAGGAAGATGGGTTCGGCCACGGAATATCCAGCCGCAACAGCGAAGTTATCCATTCGGGAATTTATTATAATCAAGGATCAATAAAAGCTGCCTACTGCTCGAGAGCAAATAAAAGGCTTTATCAATTTTGCGATAAAGAAAATGTATGGTATAACAATTGCGGCAAATTAGTAATAGCGCAGCAAGGACAGGACCCTGCTTTGCAGGATTTGTATCAACAAGGCATTCTGAATGGAGTGGATGGAATACGATTGATTAATAAAAATGAAATCGCTTCTCTTGAACCTAATATTGCAGCTGAAACAGCGTTATTCATACCATCAACCGGTATTATATCTGCCAATGAATTAATGTCTGCTTTTTATAGAATATCAGCATCGCGAGAGCATGACACTCTTTTTATGAGTTCGGTAAAGAATGTGGGTAAGACAGAATCCGGTGCATATGAAATCACAATTATTGAACACGGAAGCACAGAAAGCAGCGTAACAGCGAACTGGGTTATAAATGCCGCCGGACTGCACAGTGATGCGATTGCAGAGTTGGTAATGGGAAACACCGCTCCATCTTTAAAATTTTCGAAGGGAGAATATTTTAAACTTTCATCACAATGGGCGAATAAATTTTCACATCTGGTTTATCCCCTTCCTGATATCAAACATGATACGCTGGGCATTCATTTAAGCATTGACCAGTCAGGTTTCGCTAAGCTGGGGCCAAGTGCGGCATGGCTGGATTCACTGAATGAAAATTATTCCGTAGATGAAGATTTGAAATCAGTCTTTTATGACGAAGCTAAGAAGTATATCCCCGATCTTGACATTGATGATCTATCTGCGGACTATTCCGGCATTCGGCCGAAGTATTTTGTCAATAATGATCAACAATCCGATTATTACATCAAACACGAAAAAGACGCAGGACTTGCAGGCTGGATCAATCTGGTTGGCATTGATTCGCCCGGATTAACCGCAGCGATTTCCATTGGGGAAGATGTTGCAGAATGGATAATTAATTAAATTAATTAAGTATTTTTATAGTATTTATTAAATATTTATTGTTTTATTCTAAATTATACGATTAATATTTTGTATGATTGATGCTAAGGATTTACGTATTTTATCAATTCTACAGGGTAACTCCAGAACTACTGCAAGTGAAATAGCCGAATCTGTTGGTATGTCTGTACCGGCTGTAACAGAGCGGGTCAAAAAACTATCCGAATCGGATATAATTCAAAAATTTTCAATTAAACTGAATGCAAAACTGTTGGGGTTTGATTTGTCCGCTTTTATTGCTGTGGTCAGCTCCAGCTCCGATCAGTATGAAGCGATAATACAAGAAAGCAATAACAATCCATCTATTCTAGAATGCCATTCGGTTACTGGCCAAGGAAGTCATTTGCTTAAGGTTCGGGTAAAAAATTCATCCGAACTCGAAAAACTGTTGAGGGATATTCAATCCTGGCCAGGTGTTATCCGTACTCAGACATCCGTGGTAATGAGTACTTACAAAGAAGGTTTCGATTTACCAATATCAGAGGATTTGTAACCACAACCAAATAAAGGAGAGTCATCAATGTCAATAATAAAGGCAGAATACATTTGGATTGACGGGCATAAGCCAACATCTAAATTGCGTTCTAAAACCAAAATAATTGAAGGATCCATTTCTTCTCTGGAAGATATTCCCGAATGGGGGTTTGACGGATCAAGCACGATGCAGGCTGAAGGAAGCAACAGCGACTGTCTTTTGAAGCCGGTTTGCTTTATTCCGGATCCTATTAGAAATAGTGATAACATTCTGGTAATGAATGAAGTTCGGAATCCGGATGGTTCCGTACATGAGTCCAATACGAGAGCAGCGCTTAAAGAACTGGCTGAGAAGTTCAGTGATCATGAACCGTGGTTCGGCATCGAGCAGGAATACACCTTTTTTGTCGGCCGCTCGCCACTCGGTTGGCCGGAAGGCGGATATCCTGCACCTCAAGGCCCTTTTTACTGCGGTGTTGGCGCTGATGAAGTATTCGGCCGTGATATTGTCGAAGATCATATGGACGCATGCGTGCGTGCTGGGATTGGAATTTCGGGGATCAACGCGGAGGTAATGCCCGGTCAATGGGAATTTCAGGTTGGTCCGCTCGGAGCATTGGAGGTTTCCGATCAGCTTTGGCTCTCCCGCTGGATTTTATACCGCATTGCAGAAGATTATGGAGTTAATGCAACGCTTCATCCGAAGCCTGTTAAAGGCGATTGGAACGGTGCAGGAGCACACACAAACTTCAGTACGAAATCCATGAGAGAAAACGGCGGCATGAAGGTTATTGAAGATGCATGCGAGAAACTGGGGAAAAACCACGAAGACCATATCAGTGTTTACGGTGCACACAACGAAGAGCGCCTGACAGGTCTGCATGAAACGTGTTCCATTCATGAATTTCGTTACGGCGTCAGTGATCGTGGTGCGTCAATTCGAATACCAATGGCTACTGCAAACGCAGGTCATGGATATCTCGAAGACAGGCGTCCTGCGGCAAATATGGATCCGTACGAAGTTTGCGCATCGCTCATAAAAACTGTCTGCGCGTAAAAGCGTAACAGATTTGATCTATTGGAAGGCCTCTTATGAGGCCTTCTTTATTTATGAACAAACTGCCCTTTAATCCGAGTAATTGCATAAATTTGTATATGATTGGATTTCATTTTCGAAATTTAATTCTGGCACTGATTATTGTATCTCAGGGGATGGTTTTCCCGAAAGATGCAAACCGCTATCCGATTATTCTTGTACATGGATTTATGGGCTGGGGGACAGATGAAATGGCCGGCTACCGCTATTGGGGTGGAAAGCATGACATCGAAGAATACCTAAAAAATAAAGGATATGAAGTATACACTGCCTCCATCGGCCCCGTTTCATCTAATTGGGACCGTGCTGCAGAACTGTATTATCAGATTAAAGGAGGGCAGGTGGATTATGGAAAGCTGCATTCCGAAAAATTTGGGATCATCCAAAAGCCGGAAAAGAAACATTTCCCTGGATTATATCCAGAATGGGATTCCGAAAATCCAGTCCATTTGATTGGTCACAGTATGGGAGGCCAAACAGCAAGGATGCTACTTTACCAATTGACCAATATTATTCATTCTGATTCCCTTGGTCTTGTCACTGAAGAAAGCAGTCTGCTCGGGAATTCACATATCGCATGGGTGCATTCTATTACATCCATTTCAACTCCGCACGATGGAACTACATTAAGTAATATTGTTACCAGCACAGCCCCCTTCCTTCAGGATTTCATAGCTCTAGCGTCGGTTGTAGGAAATAATTTTTACAGCTTTGATCTTGAACAATGGAGTTTCGGCAAAGATGACGAGGAACCTTGGATGAGCTATTTCAGGAGAATGCGCGAGCACCCAGCCTGGCAAACGAAAAATATTTGTTCCTGGGATGCCAGTATTGACGGCGCAAGAGAGCTCAACACCTTTATGACGGCAGAAAAAAATGTGTATTATTTCTCATTTGCAACTTCGTCAACAGTGCTGGACTCGGCGACCGGCTTTCACGTTCCGCAAAACAATATGCCGTTTATTTTACGGCCCTATGCAAGGAACATGGGGAAAAAAATTGACTATTGGGATGACGGCTCATCAACCGATTCCACGTGGTTTGAAAATGACGGCATAGTGAACACTGTTTCCATGCGAAGCCCAACAACAGGACTCTTGGGACCGGATCCTGCGGCGGATTATTTTGCAAATCAGGATTTGCAGCCCGGAATGTGGTATTTTATGGGAACGATCCCTGTTGATCACAGGAAGCCCGTTGCGCATTTTCTTTCGGACATATACACCATCGAAAATGTATATTCGCTGTTTGAAGATCACTGCAGATTGCTGTACTCGCTCCCTGAATAAGAAAGGATTACAATGCCTAAACAAACAATTCGAATAGACGATATTTACAAATTTAAACTGGTTCAGGATCCTCAAATATCATACGATGGGAAAACTGTCGCATTCTTGGTGGAATGGATGGACAAAAAGGATAAAGCTTACTACACAAATGTTTATACGGTTGGCAGTAATGGACGCGGTCTCAAACAGCTGACTTTTGGCAAGAGAAACGATGTATGCCCGCGATGGTCACCGGACGGCAAGCGATTGGCATTCGTAAGAAAAAATGAGACAATCAGCCAAATTTGGACACTCCCGATGGCTGGAGGTGAAGCAAAACCGCTAACAAAATTAAATCGCGGCGGAGTTTCTGAATTGAGGTGGTCGCCAAATGGGAAAAAGATCGCTTTTTTGTATCATCCGATAGGCAAGGAAGTAAAAGTGGACAAGGATGGGAAACCCGAAACGCCGGTGTATCGCCATTATAAAGACATTTTTTACCGTCTTGACGGACAGGGGTTTTTCGATAGTGAGTTCACTCACGTTTGGGTATGCGATTCCAAATCGGGAAAGGCCAAACAGATTGTAAAAGGTCCTTATCACGATATGTTTCCGTGTTGGTCGCCGAATGGCCGGGAAATCGGATTTATATCCCAGCGGTTTGATAATTGGCAGTTACGTTTGGATGAACAGGAACTGTACAGAGTTTCGGTGAAATCTGGTAAAGTAAAAAAAGTTTCCGCACCGAACGGCCCAAAGGAAGGGCTGGCATGGTCTCCGGACGGAAAAACCCTTGCGTATCTTGGACATCAAACCCCCTACCACAGTTGGGGATCGATCAATTATGAATTGAACACCATTGATAAATCAGGGAAAAATCACAGGATATACGGACGAAAACTTGACAGAACCGCATACCCCCTTACACTTGGTGATATTACACCTTCCTTTGTCATTACATCGCCGGCATTTGGCCCCGATGGGCAAAATGTGTATTACGGCATTTCCAACGATGGAAGACAGGCCGTTGTTTGTGCCAATCTCAATTCGGGTGAGGTTGTCCCCGTAACAGAGCCGGACGCGCTTGCGGCTACATTCAGCATCAGTGCGACAGGCTCCAAACTTGTGTATCATGGTGCAATGCTGGACGCTCCGGATGAAGTTTTTTCTGTTGATCTTATAAAAGCGCAAACGAAACAAATTACACAGCTTAACAGGTCCTACATAAACAGCAGGAAATATATTCCTGCGGAAGAAATTGAATTTTCTAACGGAAGGCAGAAACTCATGGGCTGGCTCGTAAAACCCCCAAATTTCAACCCTAAGAAAAAATATCCGTTTATTTTAAATATCCACGGTGGTCCCCGCTGTCAATATGGCCGAACTTTTTACCATGAAATGTATGTCCTCGCATCCAAAGGATATGTTGTGATGTACACCAATCCACGGGGAAGCCAAGGATATGGGTTTACGTTTGCTGATTCTATAACGGGCAAATGGGCGGAACCGGCAATGAAAGATTTGATGGCTGCCGTGGATTATGCTATTTCACTCGGATTTGTTCACAAAAACAAACTTGGCGTCACAGGCGGCAGTTACGGCGGATATATGACGAATTGGATTGTGACGCACACAAACCGATTTAAAGCAGCCGTAACCCAACGATGCGTCTCCGACATGAGCAGCATGTTTGGGAATTCCGATGTGGGATGGGATATGAGCTGGGAATTCGGAGGACCTCCTTGGGAACAAAGAGAAACGTATAAAAAATGGTCTCCCATAACCTATATCAATAAGTGCAAAACTCCTCTGTTGATAATTCATAGCGAAGGAGACTTGAGGTGCAATATTGAACAGGGGGATCAAGTGTTTACGTCATTGAAATATCTGGGAATTGAAACAGAATATGTTCGGTTTCCGGAAGAATTTCATGGATTATCTCGCCACGGAAGACCGGACCGCCGTGAAGCAAGATTATCATTTATCGCTGGCTGGTTTGACAAATTTCTCAAATGATAGACATCAAAGATTTTGGAAAACTCGATTTGAGAGTGGGAAAAATTCTCACAGCCGAACCGCTGGAGGGTGCAAAGATTCCAGCTTATAAACTGGAAATAGATTTTGGCGGAATGGGCCGTAAAAAATCCAGCGCTCAATTAACAGATTTGTATACACCGGAAGACCTTATTGGCCGAAAAGTAGTTGCTGTTACAAATTTTGAACCAAAGAAAATTGCGGGATTTACTTCAGAAATTCTCGTTTTAGGTGTGCCGAATGAAAATGGCGCCATTGTGTTGCTGTCTCCGGATAAAGATATTAGGGAAGGGTCGAAGGTTTCTTAATAACATAATCGAATAATTTGATTAAATATTATTTATTTGTAATATACAACTATGGAATTCGGTGAACTTCTTAAGGTTTTCCTTTTGGATCTTCAGTCTCTTTTCAGAAGGAGGGTCAGCGCCGGATCTCTAACTCTCCCACAGGTACTGCTTATTTCCATAATCCCTGATGATGGGATTGACATGACAGCCCTTTCAAAGAAACTGGGAGTGGATAATTCAACCGCTACACGATTAATAGATAAAATTATTCAAAACGGCTGGGCAATAAGGGAAAAAGGGACTGCAGATAAAAGAATGACTTTAATTCTTCTTACCGCAAAAGGAGAATTGTTGCAGAATGAGATTGAAGATAGAATCGATGAATTAGGCGAAGAGTTAAATTCCGCCATTCCATTGGAATTCAGAGATGAAAATAAGGAAGTGTTATCATCATTTCATTGGCAGGTATCTAAATTGCTCTTAAAAAATAAATAAATATGTATAATACAAATATAAACGAAATATCTAGGTGGTTTACAAAAAATAAACGGCAAATGCCGTGGAGGGATACAAAAGATCCTTACAAAATTTGGCTATCAGAAACAATGCTCCAGCAAACACAGGTGAAAACGGTAATTCCATATTACAAAAAGTGGGTTTCAAATTATCCAACCATTCTAGATGTAGCTTCTGCTGAAGAGAATTCTCTTCTCAAAGCCTGGGAAGGATTAGGGTATTATAGGCGGTGCAGGAATTTTCATAAAGCATCAATAATTGTAACAGATAGCTACAACGGAAGAATACCCGATAACTATGACACTTTTAAGTCACTGCCGGGTGTCGGTGATTATACAGCTTCGGCAGTAATGTCAATTGTATTTGGCTTACCATATTCTGTTTTGGATGCGAACGTATGGAGAGTGATGTGCAGGTATCTTGGAATTAAAAATATCACTGTAAATAATAAAAATAGGATCAGAACACAGTTGAATCATTGGATTAAGCAGTCTAAGAATCCCGGTGATTTTAATCAGGCAATGATGGAAATCGGAAGCCAAGCCTGCAGCATAAAAAAACCAAAATGCAACAATTGTCCCATTAATCAATCGTGCAAGGCATTCCAATTCGGCGAACCGGAGGCTTATCCGAAACCAGTCAAAAAGAAGGGAATTCCAACTTACGATGTAAGCGTCGGAATTATTTGGGATAAGGATAAATTTTTTATTCAAAAGAGGGAAAAGCAAAATCATTTAGGAGGGCTTTGGGAACTTCCCGGTGGAAAAAGGAAAGTAAATGAAAAGTTGGAAAAAACTTTGCAAAGAGAAATAAATGAAGAATGCGGAGTGAAAGTAAAAGTCGGAGATCGAGCAGGATTTGTTAAACACCAATATTCCCATTTTAAAATAAAACTCACAGCATTTCACTGCAGTTTAAAAAACGGATCCACAATGCCGGCTACGAAATCTTCAAACTGGATTATCCCGGGTGATGTAGATTTATATCCTTTTCCGAAGGCAACATTGAAAATATTTGACCAAGCTCTGACATGATGAAAACAATTTATTCACTTATTCTTTGGCCCTTGGCAGGCCTCTCATTTCTGATATTCATTTCGGTCTATTTGATTCTGCTACTCTTCATTCCGGGACCCAAACTTCATCCAATAGTAAAGATGGGTTCACGGCTGATGCTGCTGTGCGGAGGTCAATGGCTGACCATTAAGGGAAAAGCCCCTCCGAAGACCGGACAGCCGTATTTATACTTATTCAATCATGAATCCATGTTTGATCATTTCATGCTTGCGGGCGCGGTCAATCATTATATTTCAGCTGTAGGAAAAGCGTCTCAATTTTCTTGGCCCATTTGGGGATATTTGGTAAAACGGTACGGCGCCATTCCGCTTCAGAGGTCAAACCTCTCGAATGCAATTCAGAGTTTGAACCTTGCTGAAGAAGCTATCAAAAAAGGTGTTTCATTCATTATTTCACCTGAAGGTACACGAACATTAAGCGGCAAAATGAACCCGTTTAAGAAAGGCCCTTTTCATGTAGCAAAAAATACAGGCGTTACCATAATACCAACCGGAATATTGGGTGCATTCGACGCAAAGAGAAAATTCGATTGGCGACTTCACCCTGGTCTGTTAACGGTTCATTTCGGGAAACCAATCTATTTTGATGAATACAAAAATATGTCAATCGAAGAATTGAGCGAGATGGTTCAAAATAAAATCAAACAGCTGCTGATTAATAAAGAACACAAGTTATGATTCCATTTATTCCTTTTGAAATTTCTTTACTGACTGCCGCTCAATCAATGATCGGAATTTTTCTGTCCACAGCGCTTGTACAGTCCGGGATCGATAAACTTGCAGACAGGAAAGGGAACCTGGATTGGCTGGAAGGCCATTTCAGCTCATCAATTTTAAACGGAATGGTGCCATTGATGCTGAGTATTATCACCGTTCTGGAACTTGCGGGCGGTGGATTATGCGCAGTTGGAGCTGTGCTGCTAATGATTGGGCATACTGGAAATTATTTAATCACCGGCCTGCTGATTGCCGGCTTCAACTTTTTGGCACTCTTCTTTGGCCAAAGAGTTGCAAAAGATTACGAGGGCGCCGCGGTGCTGGTAGGGTATTTTATATTAACAATGCTCGGAATACTTTCTTTCACCATTTAATCAAGGAATACAAAATGTCACAAAAAGTGTTAATCAAAGACATCAAACAATACAAAAGAGCCGCTTTGGATAAATCTGCGGTCAAGCTGGCCAGAAATGCCGCTGTGCGGGGAGAAATAATAAATCTTGCCATGGATTGGGAAGCGTTTCGTCAGATTGATCACACATTTTCAGATATGGTATCAGGACAAATGCCGATAACCAACCAAAAATCGAGCGGCCGCTGCTGGGGCTTCGCCGGGCTTAATCTTTTCAGAATATATTTAGGCAGGAAATACAACCTTAAACAATTCGAATTCAGCCAGAATTATTTTATGTTTTGCGATAAGCTTGAAAAATCGAACTATTTTCTTGAAAGCATCATTCGATGCGCGGATAAACCTTGGGATAGTCGCTTGGTGATGCATCTGCTGGCAGATCCGATTCAGGATGGCGGCCAGTGGCACATGTTCGTTAATTTGATTCAAAAATACGGTGTTGTACCACAAACAGAAATGCCGGAAAGTTTCCAGAGCAGCAAATCGATGCGGATGAACCGTATGATCGCTAGAAAATTAAGAGAGTTTGCAAAAACTTTGAGGGAATCCCATGCCAAAGGAAATTCATTGAAGGACCTTAGGATGATGAAAAAGGATATGCTGGGAGATATATATCAAATTCTGACAATCAGCCTTGGCACGCCGCCGGAAAAATTTAGCTGGCAGGTAAGAGATAAAGATAAAAAATTTCACCGTTTTGAAAACTTGACCCCAAAATCATTTTTCAGCGAGCATGTTGGTCTTGACCTTTCTGAGTATATTTGTCTGATCGATTGCCCAATGTCAGACAAATCGTACAATGAAGTTTATACCGTTGACTATCTTGGCAATGTTGTGGAAGGCGATATCATCCGGTATTTAAATCTTCCCTCGAAAGATCTAAAAGAAGCGGCTGTTAATTCGATAAAACACGATCATCCTGTTTGGTTTGGTTGCGATGTAGGAAAACATTTTCATCGCGATCTGGGCGTTATGGATATGAATCTGTTTGATTTTAACCTTTTTTACGGAATGGAATTTCCGATGACAAAAGCGGACAGGCTGGAGTACGGAGACAGCGCGATGACGCATGCCATGGTCTTTACCGGAGTGGATCTTGACAGGAATGGCAAGGTCAAAAAATGGCGCGTGGAAAATTCCTGGGGCGATAAACGAGGTGATAAGGGTTACGATATCATGACAGACTCATGGTTCGATGAATACAATTATGAAGTTGTTGTACATAAAGATTATTTATCAAAAGACTTGTTAGGGCTTTATCAAAAAGACCCCGTCCGCCTGCCGCCATGGGATCCGATGGGTGCCCTTGCGCGTTAAAACTTGAAGGACCAATATCTATTAGATCCTGATGTGGTTTTTTTAAACCACGGCTCTTTCGGAGCATGCCCAAGGCCTGTTTTTGCTGCTTATCAAAAATGGCAAAGAAAATTAGAGCAGCAGCCAGTTCAATTCTTGTCGCAAGACATATATACCCATCTGGAAAAAGCGCGGACAGATCTTGGCAATTTTATTGGATGTGACGCCAATGATTTATTTTTTGTTCAAAATCCCACAACTGCAATAAACACGGTTATCCGCAGCCTTGACTTTGAAAGAGATTGCGAGGTGCTTTCATCGAATCATGAATATGGCGCACTGGTAAGGGCATGGAATTGGTTTCATAAAGAAAAAGGGTATCGCTTTGTCCAGAGGGATATGCCGTTGCCGGTGTTTTCGCACCAAGAATTCGCAGATTATTTCTGCGAAGGGATTACAGATCGCACCAGGTTCATTTTTTTAAGCCATATTACAAGCGCAACGGGATTGATTTTCCCCGTTGATGAGATTTGTAAGAGAGCCCGCACCAATGGCATACTTAGCATTATCGATGGTGCGCACGTTCCTGGGCACATACCCTTGAACATTAAAGAGATGGATCCCGATATATATACCGGGGCCTGTCATAAATGGCTTAGCGCACCCAAAGGATCAACATTTTTGTACGTAAAAAAAGAGATTCAGGAAAAAATTAAACCACTTGTTGTCAGCTGGGGAAATGATGTGGATCCTTCACGTTCGACATTCCTTTATAATAATCAGTATCAGGGAACAACAGACCCTAGCGCATATTTAGCAGTATCAGAGGCGATCAAATTTCAGACCGAGAATAAATGGGAATCAATTAAGAAAAGATGCATAGAATTAACCCGTACAACGCGCGACAGAGTGCTAAACGTACTTGGTACACCTGAGATTTGTCCCAAAACAGATGAATGGCTTGGCCAAATGGCCAGCGTATTGATACCGCACAAAGATGTTGATCAGATAGAAGAGGATTTGCTGTTTCAATTCCATATTGTTATTCCAGTCTTTGAATGGCAGGATCAAAATTTCCTCAGATTTTCGTTCAATGCATACAACGATGACTCAGATGCCGACAAACTAGTGTCTGCACTGAAAAAATTAATACCCTAATGTATGACACAGCCCTCAGATTGATACACAGCGCAGGATTGCTTTGCTGGTTTTTATCAGCGATTGGTGTTTTGTTTATGCGCTCAAATAAAGAATCTGCAAGGATTATCACCGATAAAATTAAAATGCCGATGGCATTTTTTGTGCCGCTTACCGGATGCTTATTATTGATTGAACGGCCGCATCTGTTTACCGAATGGTGGATGATTAGTAAAATTGTGCTGTCTGTGACCGCATCAGGTTTTGCAATAGCTTCGCGTCTTTTGCTGCTGTCAGAAACCTCTGAAATTGAGAATGCTTTTTTTCGGTATCTGGGATTGGAAATTATTCTATTACTATCCGTTATAATGGCGGTATGCTTCCATGGCTGATATGCAATTAGTTATGATACTAACAACCCTTTCCCTTGTGGTGGTTTTGCATTCTTCTGCAAAAGCCGGCGATGCGCACGAATACAGAAAAATGGAATGGACCGCGTTGGATTCCATAGATATTCCGTCCCTTGAATTCAGGAAAAATGATAATACACTTGTGAGCTTAAGTGATGTGCTCGGTGATAAAATGCCTCCGATAACAATTATTTCTTTCATGGCGGAATGGTGTAAAAATTGCCGATACGAGGCGCCGTTTATGAATGAGATTTATACAAAGTTCAAAGATTCAGGGCTCGAACTAATTATTATCATGGAATATTCCACTCCGGAAGGAGCGTCTGAGTTTCTAAAGAAATATGAATTTCAAATGCCGGTTTTATTTGGGGAATTGTCTTTAAAGGATGAAGCCAGAAAAAACACAACGCAGCATTCAAAAATACGAAATGCGATTAAAGATCCGCGAAAATGGGGAACACCATTTCATATCGTATTAGACAATGTGAACTCGAAGCGAGTCGGATTGATTCCGGGAGAAATGGAAAGAGATGAAATACGTGAATTCTTGGAGAAAAAGCTAAATCACTGAAACCGGTTTAATACCTTCCGCCTGAAGCGCCTGGTTCCATTGTGTCAGTTTTGCCGACCGGGCCTTGCTGCTCATTTGGGGCCTGTAAATGGTATCCCATTTGAATTGCTGAGGCAGCCAATCCTTATCATCAGCTTTTTTCAGCAGATTAAATACACCTACAGCTGTTTTATCCTTCATCGATGAAAGCCCCACAGGAATTTGAAGAAGATCTGCTAAAAACTGTAGCAATGGCGCGCGGGCGCCTCCCCCACTTGTAGACACCATTTTTGGTTTCATTGGTTTTACTTCGTTCGCAACGGAGAAAATATCATGGATTAAAAAAGCAATGGATTCCATTCCAGCTCTGATTATTTCATTATGGCCAGGCTTTCTGGGAAAAGCATGCAGTGTATTGGCTTCTCCAGAATTCCAATATGGCGCTGCAATGCCCATAGACCCCGGGAAAAAAATACCTTCAGATACGGTATTTGCACATCGCTCTTCCCAGACCATTTCTTTGTGAGCTATTCCCAGCTCTTCCTCCAATCCGTAGAAAAGCGCATTGCAGGCATTCACGGTCCCCTCCAGAATGAATTGGCGCTTATCTTGGATAGAATACAAAACGCTGCTCAACAATCCAGCTGTCATTATTGGCACAGTACCAGCATTGATCTGCAGTGATCCTGATGTTCCAAGATTAATCGCCATTGATTCGGATTGCCACCCGCTTTGTCCGATCAATGCTGCCTGCTGATCGCCAATTACGCATTTCAAGGGAATGGAATCATCGTTGATATAGACAGTACCAAAATCATGCACGGTCGGTCTAATGTCCGGAAGTGCAGATTGTGATGAACTAAATAAAGAACAAAGTTCTGCGTCCCAGGTCTGCGATGAAAGATTCATCATGATTGATCTGCAGGCAATCGATTCGTCAACTGCACATGTTCCGGTTAGGGAGTGGGTTAAATAAGAGCTTATTGGCCCAAACCATGCGGTTTCATTTTTTATCACAGAACGAATGTCCGGATCATTCCTTAAAAAATGCAGGAACTTCGGTCCACCGAAATGTCCGCTCAGCGGTTGACCGGTTTTTTCAATTATTATTGATTTCGAGGACTGCAATTCTTCCTCAATATCTTTTGCTCTGCTGTCTTGCCAGCTGATTGCGGGAGTCAGCGGTTTTAGATTTTTTTTATCCCAGAAAAGGAAAGTGGATCTTTGCACCGCCATTCCCATGCATTTTATTTTGTCACTTTTTGAGTTGGCATATGAAATCGCCTCAGAGATCAGCGATGCGCAGGCTTCGGCAATTTCCAGAGGATCTGATTCAGCATGGTGAAGTTTTGGACGGCTGATGGGATGTTTCACCCTATTAGAGTGAACAGCTTCACCGTCATCGGTGAACAGGAAGGATTTCGTTGAGGAGGTACCTTGGTCTAAAACGAGATAGAGAGACAATTCTCTAACGCGTCAATCAGCTACGGTAATATTATAAAGGCTTTCAAATTCCTCGGTTGGTAGCATATGAATTGCATCCCATGTGAGTTTGGTGCAGACCTTTGCGCAAATTTGGCATCCAATGCATTCATCAAAGCGAACCTGAACGGGAGGAATGGGAATATTGTATTTTTCGTTGGGAACAGTTTCGATGCAATCCACCGGACAAAAAGGAACACAAACCTGGCACCCGGTGCAGTTGTCTTCATCAACCACAGCCATCAATCGTGGTTTCTTTTTCTTCTTGTTGATCTTTTCTGTTGGATCAGGAACTGTTTTATAATGGTCGTAGTTATAAGCGTCTGCCATGATCCAATATAAATTTATCTGAGAATTTGGAGCAAGAACTGTGAAAAGCATCGAGACTATTAATTATTGCATTCAAAATTCTTTTGATGACTTTAGAATCCGTGTAAATTCAGAAGCGATGGAATGGCATTATGTTTTCACCCATCAGGTTTAGATAAATAATCAGGAGCAATAAATGACGTACATCATTGCAGAGCCATGTGTTGGCGTTTGTGATACTGCCTGTGTTGAAGTATGCCCGGTTGACTGTATCCATCATACTCAGGATGACGCCGGCGAAGTAGTAAAGCAGAAATTAGAAGCAGGTGAAGACATTGAAGGTCTCACCCTTTATATCAATCCTGAAGAATGTATTGACTGTGGTGCTTGCGAACCGGAATGCCCGGTCGAAGCTATATTTGAAGAAAGCGAAGTGCCTGAGGAATGGCATAATTTCATTGCGATGAATTATGAACATTTCGGGCAAACGCCTCCGAGTTAAATTTTTATTCAGCACCTGAAAAAACGGCTGTTGGTATTTCAACAGCCGTTTTTTATGTGACCCGCCCATACAATGGACCAATCTCAAATCCTTGACATATTAAAGACGATTCAGTATCCCGGATTCAGCAGGGATATCGTGTCTTTTGGAATGATTGAAAACATTAGGATTGAGGAGAAATCGCTCACCCTCACATTAAAATTATCAACCCAGCAGGAGGGGAAAAAGAAAGAGGTTGTAGCACTTGTCAAAGAAAAACTGGAGTCAACAGGAGAATTTGATTCCATTGCAATCGAACACGTCGAAGGCGCTCCTTCCGGGCCGCAGCCTGCAGGGCAAATCCCCGAAGCGCTGCCGGGTGTAAAGCATATATTAGCGGTTGCCAGCGGCAAGGGCGGAGTTGGAAAATCAACAATTGCCACAAATCTGGCATGCGCATTGAAAAATCAAGGGCATTCAGTTGGATTGCTGGATCTTGATATTTATGGTCCGTCCCTTCCGATTATTCTTGGAATCGCAGATCAGCCAAAAACCACGGCAGAGCGAAAACTTATTCCAATCGATTTTCACGGAATGAAAGTGATGTCTTTCGGTTTTATAAGCGGAAATGAAACGCCGACGATTTGGCGCGGCCCGCTTGTTGCAAGGATGACAGAACAATTTTTCAGAGATGTGGAATGGGGAACACTTGATTATCTCGTACTGGATCTTCCGCCGGGGACCGGAGACGTTCAGCTTACTTTGACGCAAAAACTGAAAATCAGCGGGGCGGTTATTATTACAACACCGCAGGATATTGCTCTTTCTGATGTCAGGAAAGGCGCCGACATGTTTAAAAAGGTGCAGACACCTGTACTCGGTGTCATCGAAAATATGTCAGGGTTACAAATAAAGGGAAACATTGAAGGGGATTCATCATCGGTAACAATAGAAGGGCATCCCATTGATGTGGATGAATCGGGCAATTTTTCATTCAAAATAAATCTATTCAAAACCGGCGGCGGAAAGCAGGAAAGCGACAGGCTTGAGGTTCCGCTCTTGGCTGAAATCCCTCTTGTACAGGAATTAATGGAAACAACTGACCAAGGTAAACCTATTACATTGTCCGATCCAGAATCCGATTTAAGCCGAATATTTGCTGATGTTGCACAAACCGTTGACAAACAGCTGCAGGGATGATCCTGCGATAAATGACTTCTAATTTCTCAGAAATTCTTGTACTTGCATTTTTAGGGTTTAGCACCTGTTATCCTCTCTTTTTGTTCCTGACTCCAAGAAGCGGGATTGACGCGGGCTTTTACAATTTTAGTCTTGGACTTGCCGGAATCATTGGCAGCTTGGGATGTATGCTGTTATGGACAGCGACTGATGATTTGACTATTCTTGGTTTTGTGCTGGCATGGATTGCGATCCATTTGACGATAACTGCAATCTATTGGAATTCCGAAAAAATTCTGTTTATCCCCCTTATGGTTTCATCTTTGTTTGGGTTATGGACTTTCTGGATCGTATTCACATCCTTCAGGCCGGAACTGGTTTCACCGTTAACAGGGATGATAATTTTTATCGGAAACGGAATTCTTGCCGGCGTGTTCTTTGCCATGATTCTTGGGCATTGGTATTTAAATGTCATACAGCTGCCGATTCGATATTTAAAAAATGCAGCTCTCACACTTTTTGTACTGCTGGCATTAAGAACGGTTTTTGATGTTCACGGATTGGTGACCAATTCTATTTTGTCACCAATTGGCACAGAAATTCCGCTGTCGGAATACGCGTTTGGATTTGAAGGAGTGTTTATCACTCTTGCTATGTTTTTCGGAATAATAGTCCCGCTTGTCATAAATGTAATGGTTTGGAGAACAGTACAAATCCAGTCCACTCAAGCCGCAACGGGATTGCTCTATGTTTCCTGCGTTTCCGTGCTGTTCGGAGATTTATTTTACAGGTATTGCCTTTTGCAGTCAGGACTTGTGTTATGAACGATTGTACCGTTGACTGTGAAAGGTGTGATCAGATCAAAGCAATCCCCAATTCAGGATTTTCATGTGAAGATTGCAGCAATCCGGAATTAATGAACCCTTATTTTGATTTTTCTATTTGTCCGGTTTGTGAAGGATCTCAATTTTACAGACGGAAGGATTTTAATTCTGCAATCGGATGTATGGTTATTTTAGCGGGAGCAATTTTGGTTCCCTACACGTATGGATTGAGCCTGCTCGCAGTTGCAGTCATCGACTGGATCATGTATAAACGTGTGCCGGATTCAGGTGTATGCTATGCGTGCAAAGCAGAATTCAAGGGATTTGTTGATATTCCGAATGCCATTGTGCCTTTCGACCATCATACTGCAGAACTTTATGAGGAACCATAAAGCACAGAAATCGTATGTAAAAAGCCTAAGGAGTACCATGTTGATTCCCGAAGCACGAAAAGGTAACTTCGCCCCCTATTGAAGAGCAGGAAAAAAAGTAATGACATCTTCCAATATAGAATCTATGGATATTTCAAGTGATAGGCTTCCGGGCCATATTGCTATTATCATGGATGGCAACGGCCGCTGGGCAAAACAGCGTGGATTGCCGAGAATAACTGGCCATTCGGAAGGCATTAATTCGGTCCGCGAGATTACCCGGGTTTGTGGTGAAATAGGAATCAAACATCTTACACTCTATACATTTTCTCAGGAAAACTGGTCCAGGCCGGCAGCTGAAGTTTCTGCCCTAATGAAGCTGTTACTAAAAACGATCAGGAAAGAAGTGGAAAACTTGCATGAAAAAAATGTCCGCCTGACAGCCATCGGTTCAGTTTCTGACTTGCCGGATGATGCAAGAAGGGGGATTGAGGACGGCATTGCATTGACTAGGGATAATAGCGGGTTGAATTTGAATCTTGCTCTAAGTTACGGAGGGCGTCAGGAATTAATGATTGCGATGAAAAAAATCGGCGAAAGAATGAAAAACGGCAATATTGATTCTGAAGAAATTGATGAAGATCTGGTTTCCTCCATGCTGCAAACATCTGAAATACCTGATCCGGATTTATTGATTCGAACAGGTGGAGAGTATCGGATAAGCAACTTTCTATTATGGCAGATTGCTTATACCGAACTGTTTGTTTCTTCAAAATATTGGCCGGAATTCAGGGAAGATGATTTGTTGGAAGCGATAAATATTTACCAAGATAGAGAACGACGCTACGGCAAAGTAAGTGAACAGGTAGCATAAGCATGAAACAAATTTTCACCATATCCACGATTTTGTATGCCGTTTTTTCTATTGCTGTTGCGCAGGAAGTTCAGGAGGTCACATTAAAGGAAGTGCAGGTAAACGGAAATATAACGACATCAGACAATATGATTCGCTATACAGCAGGACTCAAATCGGGACAAATTGTTCGTTTGAAAGATTTTTCGAATGCAGTAAAAAGGCTTTGGCAGCTGGGTCTGTTCAAAAATATTCAAATAGAAGTTGAGGAAGATACGCCCGAAGGAATGTCGATCAGGATCGAAGTTGAAGAAAATCCAATTCTCGGCACAGTAGAGTATGAAGGGAATAAAAAGATACGTGACCGCACCCTCAGGGATGAATTGGAGTTCAAGCAGGGTCAGCGCATAAAGCCGCACTTGATTGCGCAATCGATTAATACGATTCAAAACCTTTATGCAGAAAAGGGATATTTGACTACTGTGTGCACTGCAGAAATGAAATCACCGGAAAACCTATCTGCAGATGCGAGTCCTGCAGAAAAAAATACAAAAAATCTGGTCTTTTCGATTTCCGAAAACAGAAAAGTAAAGACAAGAAAAGTTGTATTTGATGGCAATGACGCGTATTCAGATTTCAGGCTCCGCAGGGTATTAAAGGAAACCAAGCAGCAAAGATGGTATTTGTTCTGGCGATCGAGTTTTGATGATGAAAAGTATCAGGAAGACAAATTGACCTTATCAGAATTTTACCGCAATAGAGGCTATAGAGATTTCAATGTTCTAAGCGATTCTGTTTATTATGATGAATCTGGCAAAAGGCTGTATCTGCAAATAAATGTACACGAAGGACCGAGGTACAAATATAGAAATTTCTCTTGGGACGGCCATTCGCTATTTACAACCGAAATATTAGAGGATGCCCTCGGCTTAGAAAAAGGCGCTTATTTCAGCGAAGAAGACCTGAACGTCGCTGTGTTGGAAAAAGTGCAGTCGCTTTATTTGGACAAAGGCTATATATACAGCCAAATTGAACCGCAGATCACACCAACCGGGGAAGATTCCCTTGATATACGATTTATGATAACCGAAAACCATCAAGTAAAAGTCCGCAACATTTATGTTTATGGAAACACCAAGACCAGAGAAAATGTAATCCGCAGAGAATTAAAAATTTATCCGGGAGATATTTTCAATCGAACCACTCTGCAGAGAAGTGTGAGGGATCTGTTTGTATTGAATTATTTCAACAATGTTGTACCCGATGTCGCCCGCGTTGATGAGGATGAAGTGGATCTTGAATTCACGGTGGAAGAAAAACCAACAGATGAAATTACTGCAAGCGTAGGAATTACCGGCGCATACGGCATGGAGGGCGGCGGAAGTGTCAATATGAAGAATTTTCGAGGTCTGGGTCAGCAATTCGGAGTATTCTTTAGGGTGGGGACACAGTACAGTGTTTACAACCAAGACCCCGGGAAGTATCAGTCTTTCAGCCTCCGATTTGTTGATCCAATGATATTTGATTCGCCCAACAGAATAGGCTTCAGCCTTAGTTATTCCTATCGCGGCTCTGCTACACAATATTATTTTCCTCTGGATATATTGGTCAGAGGTGGATCGGTAGAATGGGGTCGTAGATTTAAATGGCCTGATGATTATTTTAGCGGTTATTGGGTTTTTAGAGCGCAAAAGAAGGATTACCAAGGAACGGAAGAAGATCTTGACACATATTTAAATGGAATTACCAGTACGGTAGGGCTTAATATAACCCAAGTGCTTTCGCGCAATAGCCATGACAGAGCTGAGTTCCCGACACGCGGATCTAAAATGTCGTTTGTATCCACACTGTCAGGCGGAATCCTTGGCGGGAATGAGGACTTCCATAAACATGTTTTGAATTTAGAATGGTATACGCCTACATTCTGGAAATTCGTATTAATGAGCTCTTTCAAAATGGGGGTTATTCGTCCTCTTGGTTCTTCTGGAGATGAAATTTCCATTGTTCCTTTTGATGAAAAATTCATCATGGGCGGCAACGGAATTCCTTATGGTACAATGTTACGAGGTTACCGGGACAATTCGGTTGGGCCCAGGACATCAAGCGGCTCTCCGCTTGGAGGAAGCGCGATGCTTAAATTCACGTCAGAATTCCGGGTTCCTATTTCAGAAAATCCAGTAGTTTACGCCTTGGCTTTCGCTGAGATGGGGAATGTTTGGGAAGATCAAAATATGTCTGAACCGTATTATATGAATCGCTCAGGCGCTCTGGATTTGAAACGGTCCGTCGGCCTGGGTATACGGTTTTTTATGCCGATGATCGGAATGTTAGGTTTTGATTACGGCTATGGATTTGATGACGCCGATGGCGATGGAAATAAAGAGGGGTGGATGGCCACCATAATTTTTGGGCAAGGAAACTATTAACCATTCAAGGAGAAAAAAGTGACTCATTCATTTAAACTAACATTATTAACATTGGGATTTGTCTTAATCTCAGGAATTGCGAATGCTCAGGGAAAAATCGGATATGTCCAATCGGACAGAATCCGGGCAGAGTATGAAGAATTCAAAGATGCAGAATCCCAGCTTCAGACTGAATATCAAAAGGTGCAAGTGGAGTACCGTGTGATGCTTACACGCCTCGACAGCTTAAACCAGGCATTTGAAGCACAGAGGCTGATGAGTTCACCGGAATGGCGCCGTGAAAAAGAACAGGAAATCAAGGACACCGAAAGGATGATCCAGGTTTTTCAGGCACAGAAGATTGGTCCGCAGGGTGAATTGTACAGCCGGCAGGCTCAGTTGGAGTTTGATATTCTTACGAAAGTAAAACGTGCTGTGGATAAAGTCGCAGCTGTACAGGAATTTGACTACATTATTGACGGATCAGTTGCTCTGCTTTACGGCAATCCAAAGCATGACTTAACGGACGATGTTCTCGCCGAGCTGAGGAAATATAGTCTTCCTGAATCTTCAGATTCACAGTAAAAAAATAAGCCAGTGTGTTCACCCTCAGGGAATTAGCCGACTTGGTTAACGGTTCTGTTATGGGAGATGAAAATATTTCCATATCCGGCGTGTCAGATATTAGAAATGCAAAGCAGGGGACACTTACATTTCTTGATGGCAGAAAATACATCCAATATGCCGAATCAACAGAAGCATCGGCCCTCCTGACCGACGAAAAAGATGCATTGCTTGAAACAGACGGAATTCTGGTTAAAAATGTAAGAGTTTCAATGGCGAAAATTCTCGAACAGTTTAATCCTAAATCGGCTCCCGAACCAACTATTGACTCCACTGCAATTATCGATCCGGGCGCATCATTGGGGAAAAACATTTCCATAGGCCCCTTTGCAGTAATTGAAAATGATGTTTCCATTGGTGACAACTCGAAAATCGGACCGCACAGTGTGATTGGGCAAGGCACCGTAATTGGTTCGAATGTTGATATTCATTCAGGTGTTAAGATATATGCTGACTGCAACATTGGAAATGCCATTACCATATTTTCAGGAACGGTTATTGGTGCTGACGGCTTTGGGTTTGTGACAGAGAAAGACACACATATAAAAATACCACAAATTGGGCGCGTCGTCATTGAAGACAATGTAGAAATTGGCGCAAACTGTACCATTGATCGAGGAACAATTGGCAACACCATTATTGGCACAGAATCAAAACTTGACGACCAAGTTCATATTGCCCATAATGTTCAAATAGGCAAAGGCTGCCTGTTCGCCGGGCATGTTGCAATCGGCGGCAGCACAGTTATTGGTGATTATTGCGCATTCGGGGGGAAAAGCACTGCAACAGATCATGTTGTTATTGGCGACAGGTCAATGATTGCAGCAGTATCTGCCGTGATGAAATCTGTTTCCGGAGGCGAAATTTACAGTGGACGTCCCGCCCGTAAACTTCGCGATCAACAGAAAAAAGATGCCGTTTTAACCCAATTATCGGTACTAAAAAAACGTCTCAGAAAGTTGGAGGAGAATTCCTAACGTCTTGGAGGAAAAATATGAAGAGAAACCAGAAAACAATAGCTAAACCGGCTTCTTGTGTTGGAATGGGACTTCATACCGGGGTAGAAAGCACCATTACATTCAAACCGGCTCCCGAGGATTACGGAATTCGATTTGCGAGGACGGACGTTGAAGGATGCCCGGAAATTCGTGCTGATATAGAACATGTGGTCGATATTTCGCGCGGTACCACCATTGAAGAAAATGGCGTAAGAATTCATACTGTTGAACATGCTCTTGCGGCTGTGACAGGACTTCGGATAGATAACGTTTTGATTGAGCTGACCGAAAAAGAAGCGCCGGTGATGGATGGAAGCGCAAAAGATTTTGTAGATATTATTTTGGACGCCGGAGTAGTTGAGCAATCCAAACCAAGAGCGGTTTTGGTGATTGATAAACCTGTGATGTATTCAGACACGGAAAAGGAAATTGATATTCATGTTATTCCGTCTGATAGATTTCGAGTAACCTTCATGGTTGACTACACGCTTCCGCAGCTTGGAACACAGTACGAGGCGATTTATAATATGGCAGAAGATTTTGCGAAAGAGGTGGCGCCTGCAAGGACGTTTTGTTTTTTAAGCGAAGTGGAAATGCTGAAGGATCAAGGCCTGATAAAGGGCGGAAGTCTTGAAAACGCAATTGTAATTGTAGACAAAAAAATTGATGAAGAAGAAGCGGATATACTTCAAAGGGAGTTTGGAGTTCAGGAAGCAATTAGTTTAGGAGCGAACGGTATTCTTAATGGAAAAGTACTAAGGTTTAAAAATGAGCCTGTTCGGCACAAAGCATTGGATTTAATTGGTGATTTGGCACTGCTGGGGATGCCGATTCAAGGGCATGTAACTGCCGCCAGAAGTGGACATGCCAGCAACGTAGAATTTGTTAAAATGATTCGAAGTCAATACAAGTCTGTATTCAATTAATTGTAATTGGAGGATAAGATGGGGAATAATAATACCCTGGATATCAACGAAATCCTCCGGCTAATCCCACATCGGTACCCGTTTGTTTTTATTGACAAGATTATCGATATGGTTCCGGGGGAACAGATAACCGCAATAAAAAATGTTACGATTAATGAGCCGTTTTTTAACGGCCATTTCCCTGGATCGCCCATTATGCCGGGTGTAATTATTTTAGAAGCTATGTGTCAGGCAGGATGTTTTTCGCTCTTGCACAGCATGGAAGACCCGCTGAAAACAAATCTTCATTTATCACAGGTTGAAAAATTAAAACTGAGAAAGCCTGTCATTCCCGGTGATCAGTTAAAATTTGTTGTCCGGCTGATAAAACGAAAACTAAAGGCATGTAAATTTTACGGCGAAGTGTTTGTGGATGATACACTTGTTGCAGAAGCAACATTTATCGCCAACCTAACTGAACGGGCAGGTATCTGACATTTCATCATTGATTCATCCCACAGCATTGGTTCATCCGAATGCTGATTTAGGAAAAAATGTATCCGTAGGCCCGTATTCGGTAATTGAAGACGGTGTTTCCATTGGAGAAGGTACTTCGGTCGGGAACTATACGACGGTTAAATCCGGAACAACCATCGGTAAAGGGTGCCACATTTTTCATAATTGCAGTATTGGTGAAATTCCACAGGATTTAAAATTTAAGGGCGAGGAAACGCAAGTCGAAATTGGCGACAATGTAACCATTCGCGAATCTGTTACTATCAATCGCGGCACAGCGGATAAAGGAAAAACTGTGATTGGAAGCAATGTCCTTTTGATGGCAACGGTTCATGTAGCCCACGACTGTTTTCTAGGCGACCATGTTATCATGTCCAACTTAACCACTCTTGGAGGGCATGTAACTGTTGAAGATTATGCTATATTGGGAGGCTGTGTCCTTGTCCATCAATTCACTAATATCGGAGCGCATGTTTTTATCGGCGGCGGTTTCAGGGCCGTCCAGGATGTGCCTCCGTATATTCTTGCTGCAGGTGAGCCGCTAGCGTTTAAAGGTCTTAATAAAATTGGACTCGATCGCCGCGGATTCAGCAATGAAACTATAGCAGCAATTAAAAAAGCTTATCGTTTGATTTATATTAAAAAAGCGCCTAAAAAAGAGGTTATTGAAAAAATACAGAATGAATTGAATGATGTGCCTGAGGCAATGCACATTGCAGAATTCTTATCCTCAAGCGAACGAGGAATTATTTAACTTCGTGTGCTAGACTATTATGATCATAAAATATGCTGCATGTCTGATGGTATTGGTGCAATCCATTGGTTTTGCAAAATGGCCGTCATTTGATCTAAGCACAGTACCTTCTTCTCAATTCAGAAAACAAGTAGAACCGTTTACCAAGAGCATCTCCTTTATGGCGGGACACTCGGCAACTTTGGTCCACTCCGGCAGCACAAGGTTTTACACAGGGCTTTCTTTTGGATTGGCGGCAGATATTACCGGCGAAACGTTTGCAGAAAATCCGCTTTTTGGATTTCCGTCTCTGCATGGTTCATTTTTTGTATCACAAAACTTGAGCATCAATGGCTCAATCAGCGGATATAGCTCCGGATCCGATATTATTCACGTTTCAGGCTATGGATATAATTTATTGCTTTCGGAATCAGATAACAGCTTTACTGCTCTGGCAATGAATTTCGGATACCTGGACGGCCCTTCCCAATTTCGCTGCAGAACAATACACAGCAGCATATTCAGGAAAGTTGAAACTAGGTTTATTCCAATGGTATTCGGCTTTGGGGTGAATCTTTACAGCGCGCATATTAATGTGGAGTCTGAAAACGAAATACCCGGAATTATCGAAGGCCAAACCAATTTTTTAATGGCGGGAATTGTATGGCCTGTAAAACGGTGGAATTTCGGGACAAAGATTCATTTTCATCCAAATTCGGTATATCTGTCATTTGATGCAGTAACCAGTTTCAGATAATGGCAAAAACGATTTCAATTTTAGGGTCCACCGGATCCATAGGAACTAATGCAATACAAGTTGTTCATGCATTAGGCAAAGAATACCAAATTGATTATCTCTCTGCTAACACAAACGCTGATAAACTTATTGAACAGGCTTTAACCCTTCGTCCGAAGGCGGTTTGCATAGCGGATGAACCATACGCTGATAAAGTAACAGCTGCGCTGCAAAGTGAATCCATTTCGGTTTATTCCGGGCGTGACGGATTGCTGGAGTTAGCATCTCAAAAGGCTGACGTGGTATTGAACGGGTTGGTAGGTTCATCAGGAATGGAACCAACGCTTGCAGCAATTGAATCCGGAATTGATGTTGCCCTAAGCAATAAAGAAAGCCTTGTGATGGCAGGAAAATTGATCCAAGAAGCAAAAGCAAAATCCGGATCAAAAATTTTTCCTGTAGACAGTGAACATTCTGCCATTTGGCAATGTCTCACTGGAGAAACAATGGACGACGTCAAAAAACTGATTCTAACAGGAAGCGGTGGACCTTTTCGCGAGCGGGATGTAAAAACTTTTCCGACAATAACCGCAGATGAGGCGCTCGACCATCCCAATTGGGAAATGGGTAAAAAAATAACAATCGATTCAGCTACAATGATGAATAAAGGACTCGAGGTTATAGAAGCGCATTGGTTGTTTAATGTTAACGCTGATGATATAGAAATTATAATTCACCCGCAATCTATCGTTCATTCAATGGTGGAATTTTCTGATGGATCAGTAAAGGCACAGCTTGGTGTTCCTGATATGAAAATTCCGATTCAATATGCGCTGACATATCCTCATCATGCACCTTCAAACTGGGAATCTCTTGATTTACTTACGAATTCTGAGCTCACTTTTCATGCACCGGATTTTGAAAGATTCCCCTGTATCCAGCTTGCTTATGACGCTCTTAAAAACGGCGGAACCTATCCTGCGGTGTTAAATGTGGCTAATGAAGAAGCGGTCTACCGATTTTTAGACGGCAGTATATCGTTTACGGATATTCCGCGGATAATTGAATCTGCATGTGCATCCCATGAGTATTCCGATGACCCGGGTCTCGATTTAATCCTTCAAATTGAAAGGTGGACAAAAGAATTTGTTGTAAACTTCCGCCCATGATTTTCAGGAGATACATTAAATGACAACGCTCGGAGCCGCAATTCTTGTTCTAGGTGTACTTATCCTTGTACATGAGCTCGGACATTTTTTCGCCGCACGATCGGTTGGAGTTAGGGTTGACAGGTTTTCGATTGGTTTTCCTCCCAGGCTTATAACCCTCACCTCCGTAGGTAATGGCTGGAACTTCAAATTATTTTTCTATAAAAGAGATGATTCCGGAAACCTGGTTTGGGGACCGATAAAGGAAAGCGTTTTATCCGTAGAAGGAAGAGTGGGCAGTGGAACGGAGTATTGCTTGGCGCTAATCCCATTCGGTGGATACGTAAAAATGGCAGGTACAATTGATGAGAGCCTTGATCCAAATATTAAGAATAAGCCGTATGAATTGATGAGCAAATCTCGCTTAGCACAGACTTGGGTAATGAGCGCCGGGATATTAATGAACATCGTTTTGGCATTTATATTATTTACCGGAATTGTTTGGAACACGGGACTGCCCGAAGCGAGTGACGAGCCGATTGTGCATGAAATAGTTCCGGATCTTCCTGCGGATAAAGCAGGACTTAAAATTGGTGACAGAATAACCGCAATTGATGATGTTGTAATTACTTCCTGGACAGAATTGTCAGGAATTATCCAACAACTGCCAAATACAGAAATTGACCTGGAATGGGAAAGCGGAGGAATAGTTCAGGAGAAAACAATTACAACATTCTTTCAGATCAATCCCGCAAACGGAGATACATTGGGCGCAATTGGTGTGTGGCCGGAAATTTTTTACAACCCAATTAATTTCCAAACTGCCGTTACTATGGGATTTGTTCAAACTGTAAACGGATTCGGAATGATAGTGAACACACTCCGCATGCTTTTTTCAGGACAGGCGTCTCCAAAAGAATTAGGCGGTCCGATTATGATTGCACAGCTTGCAGGGCAATTTGCAGAAAGAGGCTGGACTGATTTGTTTTATTTTATGGCACTTATTTCCGTTAATCTTGCATTTATTAATTTGCTACCGATTCCCGGATTGGACGGCGGACACATATTTATTACGTTAATTGAAGGAACAATCAGAAGACCATTATCGGTAAAAACGCGAATGCTTATTCAGCAGGTTGGAATGGTGTTCCTTCTACTAATTATGGCAACAGTATTATTTAATGATTTTTCCCGCCTTCTAGGAAACTGACCTTTTTCAGTTTCATCAGCATCGTCCCAAATTTCAATTTTATTTCCACCTGAACAGGAATTCGTTTTTCATTATCACTAAACCATATTTGCATATCGCCCTTATTTTTTAAAAGAGTTTTTCCATCTCTGTAGGGCTTTACCACAATGCATGAATAATTACCCGCTTCAGTTTTAATATACTCTTTACCTGAAACTTTTAAATTAAAATCAGTTGTTTCATTGGATTCAAACGTTGTGAAAGGAAACACCTTTCCTATCGGCAACGGAATGGTTCTTAAAAAGTAAAATAGTGAATAAGGATCTCTTACCTTTTTAGATATGCTTATGGTATCACCATTGGTAACGGCGATATAATTTTCATAATCAATTTGAGAGACAATTTCTTTTTTATAGTTGCCTTCATGAATGCTTTTTGAAAGACGGTGTGTAAACAGTTCATTTTCACCCAGCCACATATCTACTCTGTCTCGGATTTTAAATAGCCTATCGGCTACTTTTCCCGTTTTTGCAGTATATGCCATATGATAAACCGGTTGATGATTGATGGTGTCAATTGAAACGAACTCAAGTGTTGATTCGCCTGCCGGGATAAAATTGAATTGAGCGGTGTATTCCAGTTTTTCACCAAGCTGAAACGGGAAATTTGCCGGTAATAGTGAAATAAATAAAATGGAGTGAATCACAAATCGGGTCATTAGCGAATTGTTTTTAAGCTATTATTTTCGAGGATATATATTGCGGATGCCTCAGAAGACAAAATACCATCATCAATGATAAGGTCAATGTTATCTGAAAAATTGGCTGCAATTATTTTAGGATCAGTATACAGCGGCTCTCCGCTTCTGTTTACACTTGTTGTGGTTATGGGGAAACCCAATAGATTCACGAGTTTTATCGGAAACGGATGATCAGGAATTCTAATACCAAGAGTTTCATCCTCTCCTAAAATCAGAGGAGAAACCACATTTTCTTTAACCGGCATAATGACTGTTGTTTTACCTCCCAATTTATCTTTTACCAAATCCCAAGCAAGAAAACTTGATTCTACCCAGTTTTTTACAGCATTTCTGTCCGGGGCAATAACACTCATCGGTCCGCTTCTATTTTTCAGTTTATTGAGCTTTTGAATTGCTGAATCATTTGTTGCATCTGCCCCAAGCCCATACACTGTATCAGTAGGATATACTATCAATCCTCCGTTTGATATTACTTCTACCGCTAACGACAGAGCCTCCTTATGATCAGCTTGAATTGATTTCATTTGCTTTCACGTTTTCGTGACGATTTCCACCGCCGGTGAAACCAAAAATATTGTGAAGGATATTGTTTTATTTTTTCTTCAAGCATGTATGTAAAGCTTTGAGTTATTGCAGTTACATCATTGGTCTCCGGTTTTATTTCGCGGATTTGGATATGAAATGTATTTCTTCCTTCATAGAAAGCGGTTCCGAAAATTAGTGCTGCTCCGGTTTTCAAATGAAAAACTGCCGGTCCTTTCGGAGTCGACGCATCTTTTCCAAAAAAGGACACAAAAATTCCTTTTGGTCCGGCGTCCTGATCTGATACAAGCCCGAGGATTTTTTTGGATGTTAGCGTTTCCATAATAATATCAATTGGCGTTGAACGGGGAATTTGTTTCACTTTAAAATATTCTCTCTGTTCCCGAAAAAGTTTGTCTGCCCCTAGATTGCTCTGTTCTGCAGCCACTCCTTCGAAAGGGTACCCGTTTGTACCAAGCCAGGCAATGAGGAGTTCCCATGCGCCGCAATGTCCGGTTATAAAAATAACGCCTTTGTCCATTGCAATCGCCCGATCTAGTATTTCCCTTCCTTCAACGGTGAATGTGATTTCTTGAAATGACTTTGGGAATGCAAGAAACTGAACTGCATTCTTCATAAATAAGCGATAACAATTCCTAAGGATATCCAGATGGTCTGCTTCAGATTTTTCAGGGAATGCAATTCGTATATTTTTTAAAGCTTCATCCTGACGCTTGGGGATCCACTTCCAGGCAAATATTCCTAATGCTTCACCGAATTTATTTCGCATCTCATGGGAGATAACTCGAAACAATTTGGAGAAAAGCTTCAGGAACCCATAGGTGATTGTTTCTGTTAAGGACATGAAAAGGTATGCTTAAGTATGCCAGATGAGTCAAATCTAAGCTAAATTCACGGGCACAGGAATGAAATTTGGATTAACACTCAGACAAATGAAAAGTCTTCTCATTTACTTATTCGCATTGATATCCACAGGGTTTGCCGAAAGCGCTGTTTATAAAATTACGATTTCCGGCGTCATTGATCTTGGGCTTCCGCCATATATTGAGCGCGTAATTTCAGAGGCTGAAAAAGACAGTGCCGATGCAGTCATTTTTGATATTGAAACTCCCGGCGGAAGAGTAGATGCTGCAACTCAGATTAAAGACGCGATATTAGGGACAGATCTGTTGACAGTTGCTTTTGTTAACCGCAGAGCGATTTCAGCCGGAGCGCTCATTTCTTTATCTTGTGAAAAAATATACATGACCGGCGGCGGAACAATCGGCGCAGCGACCGCAGTGGATATGCAGGGGAATAAAGCTTCTGAAAAAGTGATCAGCTATATGCGGGAAGAGATGGCGTCAACTGCGGAAGCAAGAGGAAGAGATGTGACCATCGCCAGAGGAATGGTTGATGATAGTCTTGGATTTACTCATTTGGTTATGGACGGCGATTCGCTAGAGATCACGGACATTGAGGGAAGAAAAGTTGGACGATTGATCACACTCACCACGAATCTTGCATTAAAATATGGAATTGCGGACGGCGAGGCTGAGAATATTGATGCATTACTGAACGAACTCGGACTTTCAGGATCGTTAATAAAATCTCATCGTGAAAACTGGTCAGAAAACATTGTCCGGTTTCTTACAAACCCGATTGTTGCATCGCTCTTGATGACATTCGGTTTTTTAGGAATTTTATTTGAGTTGCAAAGCCCGGGATGGGGAATTCCGGGTACATTCGGAGGCATTTGCCTTGTCCTTTCCTTAAGTGCATCTTATATCGCCAGACTGGCGACAGCCACCGATTTCCTCATTGTAATGGTTGGGCTCTTGCTGTTGCTGGCGGAAATAATTTTTATCCCCGGATTTGGTGTAGCTGGAGTCGCAGGAATTGCAATTATCTTATGGGGACTTTATGAATTGCTGCTTCCAGAAATTCCGGTTGGACCCGAAGCGATGTCCGATGCTTTCACCGGGCTAACGATTGGAATTATAGGCGGCCTGATTGGCTTGGTGCTTCTGTTTAGGGTTATGACAAAAACTAAATTTTGGGAGAAATTGACAGCCCCGGGAATGGAAAGCAAATCTGAAGGTTATTCATCTTCCATTGGGTTGGAAAATCTTAAAGGTTATATTGGTGTTGCTGATACAGATTTGCGGCCGTCAGGCTGGATCGTAGTTCAGGAACATCGGATTTTTGTGATTACAGAAGGAACATTTATCAATAAAGGTGACCCTGTCAAAATTCTGTCCGTGGACGGGAACAGAGTATTGGTTAGGAAAATAAAGAACAAGGAAGAATAACATGAGCACTCCATCTATCATTTTACTATCATTACTGATTCTATTTATTGTAATGCTGTTTTACTTCGTTCCGGTGGGAATGTGGATTCAGGCAGTTGTCAGTCTTGGGTTGAGGCGCATTACGATCATTGATCTCATCCGAATGAGGTTGAGAAAAATTCCGCCGAGGCTTGTGGTAGATGGTGTCATAAACACACATAAAGCCGGACTTATTCAGGTTAAAACGGATATGCTGGAGACTCACTTTATGGCGGGCGGAAATGTTGTAAATGTTGTTCACGCTCTTATTGCCGCGGATAAGGCAAACATTCCGCTTCCTTTCGAAACGGCAACTGCGATTGATCTTGCGGGCCGCGATGTTAAAACGGCGGTAGAAACCAGTGTTTATCCCAAAGTGATCGATGCACCGCGGGATGGGTATTTATCTGCAGTTGCAAAGGACGGCATTGAATTGAAAGCGCGTGCACGCGTTACAGTAAGAACCAACATCCCCGGGCTTGTTGGTGGTGCAACGGATGATACAATCATTGCAAGAGTCGGAGAAGGAATTGTCAGTGCTATTGGTTCGTCAAATAATTACGGCGGTGTCCTTGAAAATCCTGACAATATTTCCAGAGCTGTTTTAGAAAAAGGGCTCGACGCCGGCACTGCTTTTGAAATTTTGTCCATCGATATTGCTGATTTAGATGTTGGTAAAAATGTCGGCGCCCAGCTTCAGGCGGATCAGGCGGAAGCCGATTTGAGGGTAGCGCAGGCCAGAGCAGAAACACGCCGAGCTATGGCTGTTGCGGAGGAACAGGAAATGAAAGCGAGAACGCAGGAAATGCAGGCAAAAGTGGTTGCATCAGAAGCTGAGGTTCCCTTAGCTATGGCGCAGGCTTTTAGGGAAGGTAAATTGGGTGTATTCGATTATGTAAATATGAGAAATATTCAGGCTGATACTTCTATGCGCGAGTCAATTTCCGGTGGTCAGGATCCTGACTCTTCGCAGCCGCCGGAAAAAGAATCTGACTAAATGGAAGGAATAGGCTACTGGTTTTTTATTGCGGTATTATATCTGCTGTCGTCTCTGATGAAGAAGCGGCAGCAGAAAACTGCGCGTGAAAAACTGGATGATGAAACTATTTCGGACGAAACTGAACAGGGAAGCAGGTTTAAGTTTGATTTTCTCAAGGAGATTTATAATGAATTTCAGGAAGCCTCCGAAGAAGATCTCGGAGCATCCTATGGTGAATCAGATATAGATGAGGATATTGAACCGGAATGGGTGGAACCTGAACCTATCGCTGTGGAATCAAGAGAACAGGGCGTTGCCGTTTTTGATGATTTATCCTCTCGGGATATTCTTCACGAAGAACGGGAATCTGGATACGAATTAATCTTGCCGAAGCAAGCAGTGTTCGGAACTCATCTGTTCCAGAGCACCGACGACTTAAAACGGGCGGTGATTATGAAAGAAGTATTGGATAAACCGCGTGCACTGCGGCGGTCAATTAGATGAGCTAAACGAGCTGATCGAATATATCAGTTATTTGGGCTTCGAGCTCTTCTTCGCTGCTTTCATTGAAAACAGCGAAATCCGCCATGCCTATTTTTTCATCATCGGTCCATTGGAGATCCATCCGCTTTAAAATTTCATCTCTGGTGAGTGTCCCGCGCTCCAATGCACGAGATAGCCTTATTTTTAATTGAGCTGTAACAATGATCACATAATCCAAATGCTGATCAAATCCTGATTCAAAAATCATAGCCCCGTCAACCACAAACAAGGGATGGGATTTCTTTTTTTCAACCTTTCGATAAGCAGCATCAATATCTTCAAATACGAAAGGATGAATTACAATATTAAGCCTGGATTGATGATCGGAATCCTGAAAGGCCACTCTGGCAAGTTTCTTTTTATCAATCACGTTTCCGGGGCCTAAAATATCAGTACCGAATTCAGCAATTAGTTCATTTTGTACCTGGGGATTTTCATTCAGCAGCCGCTTTGCCTCGGTGTCTGCATCAAAAATATAGGCACCTTTTTTTTCTAGAATTTTACTAGCGGTACTTTTTCCGCTTCCGATACCGCCTGTTACTCCAAGCCGAAGCATACTACAGCACCTTTAAAATCCTTTCAGTTATTTCCTCAATTGATCCTAATCCGTCAACTGATTTTAGAAGATTTTTGTTTGTGTAATAATCGATCAGCGGTGAAGTCTGATTCCAGTAAACTCGCTGCCGTTCTTGTATCACCAATTCGGTATCATCGCTTCTTCCGGAATCTTTCGCCCTCAACACAAGCCGTTTTACAAGTTCTTCCTGATCGGCAGTTATACTAATGACTGCATTAAGCTGATGTTCAAGTTCATTCATCAGGTTATCCAATCCTTCCGCCTGCGGGATGGTCCGCGGGAAGCCGTCTAAAATATATCCTTTTTCACAATCATCTTCTCTCAAACGATTATTCATCATTTTGAGTAGAATTTCATCCGGGACAAGATTCCCAGCATCAATGAATTGCCTTGCCTGAATTCCGACCGAAGATGACTTTGCCATTTCACCTCTGAGAATTTCTCCTGTTGAGAGGTGAATGATATCAAAATGGTTTTTCAGCCTTGCGGCTTGTGTTCCTTTCCCAACGCCGGGCGGTCCTAGTAAAATGAGTTTCATAACACTAGATCAATATTCCTGCTATTGTTGCAGTCAGCCACGATGCAAGCGCTCCGCCGATCATGGCTTTTACCACTAATGCTGCCAAATCCTTCCTTCTTTCCGGAGCCATGCCGCCGATGCCGCCTAGTTGAATTCCTATCGATCCGAAGTTTGCAAATCCGCAAAGCGCGTAACTGGCGATAATTGCCGTTCTGTCTGATATTTGTCCGGTTGCTAACATCTGTTTCAAATCACCGTATGCGATGAGTTCCGTGAATGCGATCTTTTCACCCATCAGCATTCCCATCATTCCGGCTTCTTCCCAGGGTACTCCCATTGCCCATGCGAGTGGTTTGAATACAAATGAGAAAATTTCCTCTAAAGAAGTTCCTGTTATTCCCAAAAGGTAATTTATCAAAGACACCATTGAAACAAAAGCAATCAGCATTGCGGCTACATTTGCGGCAAGTTTCAATCCTTCAGTCGCGCCGCGGCCCAGAGCATCCATCGAATTGGCATCAGGTTTTTCTACTTCCAGTGATATTTCTCCCGCAGTTTCCGGCGTGCCGGATTCGGGGTAGATAATTTTGGCAATTGCAAGTGCTGCCGGAGCGGACATCACAGACGCGGCTAATAAATGCCCCGCAATTCCCGGTATGTCGCCTAGCCAGTTTACATACAGAGCCAAAACGCCTCCCGCTACCGTAGCAAATCCGCCTGTCATGATGGTCATCAGTTCGGATTTCGTCATATTCTGGATGAATGGCCGAATCATCAGCGGCGCCTCCGTTTGTCCGACGAAAATATTTGCGGATACGCTAAGAGTTTCCGAACCGCTCGTTTTCATTGTTTTCTGCATGGCCTTGGCAATCCATTTCACAACAAACTGAATGATTCCAAAATGGTATAATACTGTCATAAGGGCTGAAAAGAAGATGATTGTTGGCAGTGCCCGAAATGCGAAATTCACCATCGCTTCGTGATAACCGACTCCTGGCACAAAAGATTCGAAAAGAAAATTGCCCCCCGCATCCGAAAAGCTGATAAGTTTTCGCACAGCTTTATCCAAAAATGCAAATAAAGGTTCTCCAACCGGCGTTTTAAGAATGAACAGAGCAAACAGCAGCTGAAGGCCTAATCCCCACCCAACAACTCTTAGATTGATGTTTTTTCGATTGTTGGACATGGCAAAAGCAATGCCCAGCAATACAACAATTCCGATGATGCCTGTCATTTTTTCCATCACGATCTTTCAGGTGGGTTATAACATCTTCTGCACCGCGCTTCGTAGATATCTGTTTCGCCAATGACGACCTGTTTTGTATCCTTTGAAAGACGCTGGGTAAAATTTGCGGGATCACCGCAGACAACACAAATTGCGCGTAATTTGCTGACATAGTCCGCTTCACACATCAGCTTTGGCATATTGCCGAAAGGCTCCGCTTTATAATCCTTATCGAGCCCGGCAACAACAACACGTGCTTTTTCGGCAAGAGATTTACAAATGGAAACAATGCCTTCATCAAAAAACTGAGCTTCATCAATGCCCACTACATCAGCGCCGTTTGCAAGATCAAGAATGTCTTTGGACTGTTCCACCGTGTAAGATTTTAGTTTTGACTGATTGTGCGAAACGATATGCTCTTTTTCATACCTGTCATCTATTGCCGGTCTGAATATTGCAGTTTTCATCTGGGCAATTTCAGCGCGTTTCAGTCTGCGGATAAGTTCTTCTGTTTTTCCGCTGAACATGCTGCCGCAGATAACTTCAATCCAGCCGGTATTTTTCGGTGTTAATGTCATATGTTAAATCACTTTGGAATGATGGATGAGATTTTTGTTCTAATCAAATCGATTGCGACCGTGTTTTCTCCGCCTTCCGGTACGATAATATCGGCAAATAATTTTGACGGTTCCACAAATTGCTCGTGCATGCTTCGTACCGTGGAAAGATATTGATCAATCACAGATTGGGTACTGCGCTCCCGTTCCACTCTGTCCCGCGTCAGTCTCCGAATGAACCTAATATCCGCAGGTGTTTCCACATAGACTTTAATATCCATCAAATCCCTCAAAGCAGGGTCAACTAATACCATGATTCCCTCGAGAACAATGACATGATGAGGGTCAACTGATCTCGTTTCCAAAAGCCTGGTGTGTGTCGAAAAATCGTATATGGGGACATCCACCTTTTTCCATCCGAGCAGATCTTCAAGGTGATTAATTAATAAATTGAATTCGAATGCATCGGGATGATCAAAATTCTGTTCGATGCGTTTTTCTTCCGGTAAATCAGATAAATCATTGTAATAGGAATCCTGTTCAATGACCACCACCTCGCCAGGGCCGTATTCTTTCAGCAATTCCCGCGCCAGCTTTGTTTTGCCAGAGCCTGTGCCTCCTGCAATACCGATCAATATTGCTTTATGCTTCACGGCAGTTTACTATCGTCAAAAGCATCTGGAAGCAGTTCCGATGCATTGCGGGTTTCACTTGAACCGTTTGCTGCAGCAATAATCACTGGAATATCGCCGCATAATTCCCAAATAATTTGTCTGCATGCACCACAGGGATAAGCACCCGTTTCAGAGATAACAGCGATTGCCTTAAAGGAAGTATGCCCTTCAGAAACAGCTTTGAAAAGTGCAGTTCGTTCGGCGCAGTTGGTGAGTCCATAGCTGCTTGATTCCACATTGCATCCGGCTATAATCTCACCGGTTGATGATTCAACGGCAGCCCCAACCTTGAAATTGGAATACGGAGCGTGTGCATTTTCCCTCGCTTTTAATGCGCTTTCAATCAATTTATCCATTGTTACACCTTTTCAAATTTTATTAGCCGGCTTGCTCTTTCAAAACCAATTCCTGCTATGAAACCTCCGATGTGGGCAAACCAGGCCACGCCTCCGGTTGTATCCAGTCCCAATGTTCCCAGCCCGCTACTGAGCTGCATCAGAAACCAGAATCCCAGCACATACATTGCAGGAATTCGGATGGTTGAAATAAATATGAATATAAACACAAATACATGAACGCGTGCTCTTGGATAGCGAATCATGTATGCACCCAGCACTCCTGCAATTGCGCCGCTTGCTCCCACCATAGGGATTTGGGAAGAAGGATCTATGATAACCTGGAGCAGAGCGGCAGCAATCCCGCAAAGCAAATAAAATACAATGAAACGGGTATGCCCAAGCGCACTTTCAACATTGTCGCCAAAGATCCACAAAAACCACATATTTCCAATTATGTGTGCGAATCCTCCGTGAAGAAACATAGATGTAAAAATGTTTACGATTCCAAAATCAGCAGGCACAAGGCCAAACGAATAAATAAATGATCTTGCAGCTAAAGGATCTGAAAATTCCATTCCCATCTGAATGCAGAATACAAAGATATTCAGCGCAATAATCCCGTACGTAACATAAGGGACCAAAATATGCGGATTGTCATCTCGATAAGGGAAAAACATCAGTTAATCACAAAATTTATGGTTCGATTGGTCTTGTTCCCAGCCTTATCATGAATGGTCAATTTCATACTATGCGATCCCGGGCTCAGCGGAGCATCAAGATGATAAGATATTTCCTGCAGCACAGGCTGATAAGCAAATCTTAAATCTTCGCCATCCAGAGAAAGTGACATGGATTTTTCATCCGTATCAATATCAGATAGATCATCTTTAACGGAAATGCGAAGAACTTCCATCGTATAAGATTCATATTTTCCTCCGTTTCCGGGGAATGAATCCACAACTCTTGGAGGTGTTATATCCTGTAGAATAGCAATTGCTTCAAGGCTACTCAAAGCACCTGTAACCACTTTCCGCTTTTTGCTGACTGTGCTGTTGATGAATGTCCAGCCATCATTTTTATCATAATAATACAGGCCTATATTATTTTTATTTGCTGTTCTTTGGTCAAAACGCACTCCCACATGAATTGAATCCTTAAGAGGAATTTCAAATGGTTGAAGCTGGTATACTCCGGAAAGCCGAGTTCCCTCTGTCGGTTCAACAGCATTATCAATTGTTTCGATCCACATCACCGTGGGGAAATAGGTAGAATTATTTTTTGTTCGGACAGAGCATAGTTTATCCTGCGATATAATGGTCACCGATTCACCTTCGCGGGCTACCTGCGGCTGAAGTGCAAAGCGCACTTCCCGCTCGGTGCCTTCCGTAATTGTTACATTAATCCCTTCGATGGCGTTGAAAAATTGGGGATCAATCATTTTTGTCAGATATACATTAGGGTGCGTCTTTTCGATTTTCATCGGCATAAGCGATGTGCCCCGGTTGAGCGCGATGCTTACTTCCGACTGAACAGTCTGTTCGGTTTCAACCTGAACAAAAACGCCCGTTTCAAAATGGGATATATCTAAATCGACATCAATATAGTTTCCATCCGCATGTGGCACAGCGTCCATCCAGTGAATGGGTTTTGAGTAAGCACCAAGTTTATTTATGCCAATGAACTGCAATGCGCGCCTTTCTATCTGCTTTTTGGGGAAGGAATAAACAATTTCATCTTTTGATGCCTTTTTTGCAGCAACTTCAATCTTCCTGTCTGCATATCCGTATGATGTAAAGCTATATGCAATAACTTCCTCGATCGGAATTACAATTTTACGCGGCTTAAAACTGAACTGTATTTCGTCTTGATGATGTGCGATGTCAGCAATCATCATATCAAAAGGAGGATTGCCGAAAATTTTTCCGACTACTTTTGACATATTCCCCGCAGCATCAAATCCCCTGATTTCTATTGCATGAAATCCGGGAGATACATTAAAGGGCCGTCCAAAATGATCCTGCGCAACTGTAACGTCCGGGTAGCCGCTTAGGCGGTAAAGCTTGGAAAATTCTCCAAGATTTAAACGATCCAGATTGTAGTCTCTGACTGTATGTACTTTTTTTGTTTGGGAATAATCAAGCGTATCAAACTGCAGGATATAATATAATTTTTCATCGATCCATAATTCAATTTTTCTTAACTGATAAATATTGTTTGCACCCTCACGCTTATCTACCGCTTTTATTGCGAGCCCAATTTTCCCAAGACAGTTCAAGGTATCCGGAAACCGGTAAATGCCGCTTTTATCCTGACGGAGTGGAAAGGTTTGGGTCAATCGTGCACCATTTATCCACGTATCAGCTGAAAGCGGAATAACAGCAAGTTCCCTGAATATCGGAGGAACTCTGTCTTGTACTGGTAGCCCATGAGTAAGCGGATTTAACGGCTGCTCTTCATTATTTCTCAATTCGAAATGCAGGTGAGGACCCGAGGATGAGCCCGTATTCCCGGTATATCCGACAACCTCACCTTTCAAAATCGGAAAATCGTCAGGCCCGAAATATTCGTTGACTAGATAAGAGTCACGCTCTTGCTGGATGTTCTTCAAAACGGATTCGAGCAGCGGCGAAAACCAGCTGAGGTGCGCATAGACTGCAGTTTTTCCATCGGATGTTGTAAGGTAGAGTGCTTTCCCAAATCCTGTAAAATTCGCAACCATCCTCGAAATGTAACCGTCATAAATAGCGATCGCCGCTGCGCCTTCCTTTTCACTTGTTTTGATGTCCACGCCCATGTGAAAATGATGATCCCGGTATTCACCAAAATTTGATGAGAACATAGTGCCGGCATCAGTCGGCCAGACGTATTCCTGCGCAGCTGTGATTGTCACAAGAAGGAAGGAGGCGAGGAGGATTGGCTTTATTTTCATGTTTTCAGGATGCCTCTTAAATCAATTTAGGGAGACGCACCACCCGGTTTCAATGGATAAAAAAACAGGCCGGGAAACCGGCCTGTTAGTAATAAATCTGAATTGTTGCTCTATGCTTATGGATTTTTGAGGTTTTCAATTTCTTGTTTTAGAGCTTCCAATTCTTCACGGAGATCCTTCAATTCATTATGCATTTCTCCCGACTCATTCTTATGCTTTTTCATAATCCTGACCTGTTTCTTAATATGGTCATCCATTTCATGGATATCGCTATCCATATTAAAAAACATCATTTTATGGTCATCTTCCGGAATTGCATGTTTCCAGCTGAATTTGCTTTCCTGCTCTCCCAAAACGGCGGAAACTGTTTTCTTCCTCCCGTTTCGCATAAGCGTCAATTTGACCTTGCCCTTCGGCTCGTAGCTTCGGATAATTTTTTGGAGGCTTTTTGGTCCGCTAATCTCTTTCATGTCAACGCTAATGATGACATCACCGGCTTTAATGCCGCCTTTTTCCGCCGGGCTGTCCTTCACAACTTCGGATACAAGCACTCCGGAATCTTCCTTTACTTTGAAGTAGGTTCGAAGCTGATCGGTTAAATCCTGAAGATGGACCCCGAGAAATGCTCCATCAGAGCTTCCGGCATCTATAATGAATTTACTTTCATCGCCAAGCGTCAGAGCCTTCACATGGGCATCCAACCCCAATCCTTCGATCTTTTTCTCGATCTCAGCCAAAGCTTCCTTGTCATCGATATCAAAGGAAAATTCGCTCGTTTCTCCGTCCCGCGTGATGATGATGGTGCAAACATTGTCCTCAACTTTAGCATCCACATCAATATTTATATCTTCAGTTTGGTCACCGACAATAACTTTTTTGATAATGACTTTCTTATCATCTCCGCCCGCAAGCGCGGTTGAAATGAGCAACAGTGCAGCTAATAGTGTGTTAAGCATGATTATTTATCCTCGTTAATTAATTATAACTACTGCGGTATGTGAAAATTGTTCCTGACCCGGAAAAACATTTTTCTGTGTTCCCCTTGCCAGTTTCCGTTAAATTTACGTCATAATAATTATTAAAAAGGGAACTGTCATGAAATTAAAGAAAACAGCATTTATTATACTTGTCAGCCAAATCCTGTTTATTGGGAGAGCGGATGCAATTGTCGGCTTTGGGCTGAATGTTATCCAGGATCAGGGAGAAATTAGTTCTTCGACCGAGGATAAGGCAGGCAGCCTCGCAACCGCGAGAATGATTCGGAAAGGAATTACCGGAGGCGTCGGAATTGGAGGCTATCTGTACCTGGATATAATTCCCGTTATTGATTTGGAGGTGGATTTTGAAGCGGTGGGGAATACCTATAAATTTAATTTTCAGAGTATTCCGACTGCAGGATCAACCACGGAAACAGGTTATGTGGATTTTGTCTGGGTTAGAACTTCTACCTATGTGACAGCGAGGAAGGAGCTCTTTGACGGCACTGTTCCGGTTTTCGGCGGTTTAAAACTACATGCAGGAGGCGGACTGAATTTTCATAAGGCGTTTCCCCTGACGTCCATTACCATGATGGAAACATTATTGGGAAGCGAACTCTATGACAGCATTGACAGCCCAGATTCTATGGAAGATAAAATTGTGGATTACATTAATGACAATGTGGAATCAACAACAGGAATTCATCTTCAGGCGGGCGTACAATTAAAACTGCTCTTTTTGGATAGTTTTGTGAACTACCGCTATACGATTGGCAAAACGTATGACGGATCCAGTGGCTATGGAAGCCTTCTATTTAAAGTTGGAATGGGTTTTTGATAACCATCCAATTAGCTAGAATTATAAAAAAGGGGCAGAATTCTGCCCCTTTATTGTATGCGTTTTCCGCTAATCCCGATGATTTTTCAGCAGGCGGCTGTTAAAAAACCCGACCAGCCCTGTTCCCAAAATAAGCGATACAACAATGAGTTTTTGCGATATAACGTCAGGTACATACATATCTGCAAATAAGTGCCGGCCAAGTTTAAGGTCCGAAAATAAAATATAGGATCCGGTTGAAAGTGCAATTATACCGTAACCGACAGCATGAAAAAATGTCTGCTTACTTAATTTGTAAAATGCAGGAGTGTAGCACAGGGCGGCAATAAATATGATTCGAAAATACCATTTGGCGAAAAATATATGGGGTGTAAGCATCGTGTTTGCCGGCGTAAGGCCGACTCCCAGCAGAAAAGCAAAACTCAGTATAAAGAGAAATGATCCAATGGTAAGACCTTTGCCTTTTTTCGGGAAAGACCTGTTAAAAAAGGAATAATTTCCGTAAAAGAAGCCTGCCATTGAAAAGCTGATTGCCGCCAGTGCGGCGATAAAAAGAAGCATCGATTGCGTATTGTCTGCTCCCGCCGGTGTTTTTGTTCGCCCCAGATCGCTTAAATAATTTTCCGAATAGGAATAACCTACATGCGCAGAATTCTTTATTGTTCCGCCCGGGTAGGATGAAATGGAAAGGAATAAAAATAAAAGAAAAGATGCCATTCCGATCAACGGAAGTTTTGTCATCATAAATTTTGAATTTTCTCTTATCATTGTTTTACAGTTGTTTTGCCAATACGATTGTTTGCACATCTTCCCATAGCTGCCCGGAAGTTCCGTCTCGGGCAGTGGTTTTGACAATATAAATACCGATTCTTGCCGGTTCACCGTTTTTCTTTGTCCCATCCCATGTGAGGATACTTTCCTGCGCCGTATAAATATTCCAATACGGCGCTGCGATGCTTCGGCCGACAACGTCAAATATCTCAATTTTAATGACAGCCGTTTCGTATGGAAGTTTATACTTCATATGAAGAATGTCCTCATGGCCATCGCCATCCGGGGAGAATGGATTCGGCTCGAACACGATGCTTCCCGCATTGGCGAGTTCTTCAAAATAAACGCTATTTTGCGATCCTGGAGTCATGCCGGTATTGTTCACTGCAACGGCCCATCTTGAAGAATCATTGGATGTAAACTCAGGACGCAGCTTTTCTGCGGATCTCGTTGGAAACAGCGGCCAGTCTTCCGAATAGATGAGCGAATCAATAATGAATCCCGTCATATCATAGAGGTAGATCGCATCAGCTGAATTATTCAAAGCAGGAAAGCCATCCGGAACGCTGCGTATATCAGCACTTGGATACATTGCGGAAAGCAAACTGTCGTTGTCTGCAATAACGACATATTCAGAAACAGCGTTATTATTTGAAAAAACCTTTACCGTTTTTGTGTTGTCGCTGATGCCCCATCCGGAAAGGTTAGTATTATTCCCATTGTACAGTTCAATGAATTCTGTCTGAGTTGTGTCAGGCTGTGAGAAAAATTCATTGATGACAACCGACGCAAACGGGTAAGAAACAAGAATGGTGTAATAGCCGATATCATTCGAGGAATTTTCGTCGCCGGTTACATCTAAAGAAATAACGATCGGATGCGCGCCGGAAGACAGAACAGGGATCGAAGCTGTCACCGTGGATGTGTCCCGAAATGCTATGGAAGAAAAGGATGCACTTCCAATTTCTTCGTCATCTTCCTCTACAGAAATCGTTCCACTGATAGACTGCACACCGGCATTTACAACCTGAACTGAAAGGATCGATGATTCGGAAGCAGCTGGATATTGAGGCGACAGCGATATGGAATCCTGAAGGAGTTTTCCGTCCGTTTCAAACAGGGTTACGGAATTGGCAGATCCGGGAGTCATGCCTCCGACTTCGATAGAAAGCGCCCAGCTGCTTTCATCCGCAGATTCAAATTCCGGCCGGAGTTTTTCGGATGAAATTTCAGAGGCAGTGGGCCAGGACGAAGAATAGATGAGCGAATCAATAACGCTTCCTGTGAGATCGAATAGATAGATACCGTCGCCGGAGTTATTGAGTGCGGGGAAACCGTCATCCGGAACAATTACCGATGCACCGGCAGGCGCGTATGAAGCAATGATGGAGTCGGCGGCAATCACAACATAATCACCGCTGGTAAAGGATTCTTCAGGAAGAAAGGATTTAGAAAGAGTATTATCGGAAAAAGACCACCCCTTGAACAACACCGAATTTTGAACAACAAGTTCGATGAACTCAGCCTGGTCGTTGTTCGGCATGGCCATGAATTCATTAATCTGCACCGTTTCAAAAGGGAAGCGGACGTAAACAGTGTCTTCAGCGCTGTTATCGGTGGAATCCATATCACCGATTACGGAAAGCGTAATAGAAACGAAGGATTCTCCTGATTCGAAAGGCGGAACGGCTACGGATATGAGGGATGTATCAAATGAACTCAGATTTGCGAAGGATCCTGTTCCGATCTCTGTATTGTTTTCCGCGACCGACACATTACCGGAAATCTGATTTAGGCCGTCGTTTCGGATGGGAATGGAAAATGTTACCGAATCGTATGCTGCTGGCGGAAGCGGCGCGTACAACACGGCGCTGCTTACAATGGCTCCGTCGATTTCTCTTGGTGTAATCGAATTGATGTATCCCGGTGTCATGCCGTTTTGATCCATTGAAGCTGACCAGTTGGCAGCATCCATCGAATTGCTGTCGGGGAAGATCTTTTCAGCGGATACGCCGGAAGCGTATCCAAAATCGGAATCGTAACTCAAGGAATCAATGCGCGTGTCGAGCGGATCAAAAATCCGAATCTCATCGGAGGAATTGTTCAGAGTAGGGAATCCGGCGGACGGAACGATATACGGTACAGAATCCGGCACGAAGGAAACAAGGCTGGAATCATCCGCAATTACTGCAAAGCTTCCGGATGAGAGTTCCACACTGGGGAAAAGATAATTTGAGCCCTCAACAGCATCCGCAATCCGCCAATTTTCCATGTTAACAGAATTTTCTGTTTGGTTCAGAACTTCGACAAATTCCGCAAACCCCGATGCCGGCTGCGGCATGAATTCATTAAGCGTGATAGCACCTTCCGAAAATCGAACCCCGGCGCTTACAGTTCCGACATTATTTGTGGTGTCCTCATCTCCGGAAACCTGGAAATGAACGGAGATCGAATGGCTTCCGGAAGTGAAAGGCCCAAGGGTTGTTTCAAAGTCAGACGTGTCAAGTTCCGCCAGATTGGATACATCAATATTTTCCAGATCAGTCCCGCCGGATGAAATTATAATTTCTCCCGAAATGGTTTGCGTGCCGTTATTCATCACCTTCCCACTCAGCGTAACAAGTTCCGAAGATGAAACAACGCCCGGTGTCAGCGAAAGAGAATCCGTCAGCAGCTTTCCGTCAATAGTGAATGGCAATACGCTGTTTACGCTTCCCGGCGAACCAAGCGAATCTCTGCTTACATCCCAATTCCCTGCAAAGTTTGGAAGAGCAAGCCGCACCTTTTCCAGTGAAAATCCATCCGGAGCAATATCGGACCATCCGAGCGAATCTGTTACAATGCCGGTGCTGTCCATTAAATAAAGGGAATCCGATGTGGAAAGTCCGTTCCCGATGCTGGAGTCGTCTACCTTTATAAGAATGACATCGTTTGGGATAGAATCAGCGTAGATGCCGGCAGAAAAAGAATAATCGCCTTCAAATATCAGTGCGTAGGATTGGGGAGGAACCGATAGCCCGTACCCAGAATCTATCAGCGCATCCTGAGACGATTTATCTTTGATGCTGTATCCGATGAGGTCGGCTGTATCAGTCTCGGAAAGGTTGAATAATTCAATGAATTCATTTGGAGAATCCGTACCGACAAGGTCGTACATGACTTCAGTTATCACAACCTGACCGAACATGGTCGAGGTGAAATAAGTTATAATCGAGATTGTCCTCCTGAATTTCAAATATTAACCAGAATGTGAAATGTATTCCTTAATTCTTTCCCTAATTGTTTCTCTGCATTCCCGGAAACTGTCTAACTGATCCGGATTTAAATCCCATCCGCTGAACGGGTCAGAGATACTCCAGTGCATCCGATTTATATCGCCTGGAAATACCGGGCAGGATTGATTCGCACTGTCGCAGACAGTAATTACCGTGTCCATTCCGGCGGATATATAGCCGTCAATCCCGTCGGATGAATGTCCGCTGATATCAATGCCGATTTCTTCCATAACGGCGATGGCATTCGGATGGACAATGGAGGGATGTGTTCCTGCGCTGAATACTTCGAAACGGTCGCCGGCAATGTCGCGAAGCAGCCCCTCCGCCATTTGGGATCGGCAGGAATTTCCGGTACAGATAAAAATAACTTTTTCCTTTTCCACGGCAAGGCAAGTTTACATGCGGCTGTATATTTGTCAAACATGGAATGTGGATTCGTTTTTTGTTACCCGAATGCCGTTCTAAATTTTCACATGCCTGAGCACGAAAAAGAATCATTTGATCCGCTGTTCTCTCATCCGCTGGAGCCTGTGTCGGGATTAACCGTTTCCGATCTTAACCGGTACCTCGCCGCAGTGCAGACAATTGGCGATATAAAACAGGTTGACGGAGAATTGTCCGAAGGGCTTTATCACGGCGATGCGATCACGGGATTAAAAAAACTTCCGGATAATTCTATTGATCTTATTATCACCAAACCGCCGGAATATCCCAAAGGAACAAACCTTCCGTCCGGCGGGCGTATGACGCTTCAGGATTATTATGCGTGGAATGAGTCATGGCTCAAGGAAGCATTCCGAATATTAAAAAATACGGGTTCAATCTATCTTTTTTGCGGATGGCGCCTTTCGGGGATGTACCACGGTTTATTGAGCAATCAGTTTAAAGTGCAGACTAGAATTACATGGAAAAACAGACGGGCATCGCAAAGTTCAGAACAATACAGAAACGAGATCGGAGATATTTGGTTTGCGGCAAAGACGAACTCATTCTTGTTCAGAGATGAAAACAAATCCGATAAAAGCGGTACAAATTTATGGCCGGAAATTTTCTCTGATGAAATGGATGAGCCAATTCCGGGCGCGCTGCATGAGAAAATGCTAAAAACGAATTCTTTCAAACTGAACTGGGTGCTGGACCCGTTTATGGGAAAAGGCGCTTCCGGAACAGCGGCAAAAACGCTTGGGCGCAGGTTTATCGGAATTGATCTTGACAAAGACCGTGTTGTACTTGCCATGAAAAAAATTGACCAAACGTAATAACGGAGAAATCATGAGCTTAATGGAACAGATTCAAAAAGATATGTATGCCGCAATGAAAGCAGGCGAAAAAGAAAAAGCGTCTGCGCTGAGAACCGTGGTTGCCAAGCTAAAAGATAAGCAAATTGAAAAACGGGACGCATTAACTGAAGATGAAGAAATAAAGGCGCTTCGTTTGCTGGAGAAGCAGCGGAAGGAATCAGTGGAACAGTATAAAAATGCCGGCAGAGATGAGCTTGCAGCGTCTGAGCAGGCTGAAGCTGATTTAATTAAAACCTATCTTCCGCAAATGATGGACGAATCGGCAATCCGGGCAATCGTGGAAGAAATTGTGGCTGATGTAGGCGCAGAATCCATGAGCGACATCGGCAAGGTTATGCCGGAAGTGATGAAGCGCGGCGCTGGGCAAATTGACGGAAAACAGGCGCAGGCAATTCTCCGGGAACTGCTCGGCTGACGCATGGGATGGTTCCTCGATGCGCTTGCTGTTTTCTTTATGGCCGGGCTCGGTATCATCGGCTATAAACGAGGATTGATTGAAGAGTTCGGCCGCCTCATCGGCTTAGTCCTTGCCGTCATTTTCGGCTTTAAATATTACGTCGGTGTTTCGACCGTTCTGCTGAAAGTATTTTCGTTCAACGGCACTGTAATGCTTTTTTTTGGATTCACCGCTGTTTTTACCGCTACACTTCTGGGAGTGCGCATTCTGACAAAAATGGTTCATATTGCAATGATGTCCACCGGAACGAAATGGATGAACCGGTCCATGGGGTTCATCTTCGGATTTTTAAAAGGAGGATTAGTGCTGACGGCTTTTCTCTGGATGGCCGAATTGTTTCCTGATTCAGGGTGGTCCGGATTAATTTTAAGAGAATCGAGGCTTGCGGGGAATTTGCAGAAAACACGCCATCAATTGATCAAAACCTTCCATTGGGAAGATCCTGTTCAAAAGGGACAGGCATTTATTACATCTTTTATGGAAGAATCTGAATCAGACACAGAAGAAGAGAATCGCTGAATGGCACGGATACCGCCTGATGTCATTGACCGTGTGCGAGATTCTGCGGACATATTAGATGTTGTCAATCAGTATGTTGACCTGAAAAGGCGCGGACGGAATTATTTTGGCCTTTGCCCGTTTCATCAGGAAAAAACACCATCATTCAGCGTTGCCCCGGATAAAGGCATCTACCACTGCTTCGGTTGCGGTGCCGGCGGTAATGCGATCAATTTTATCATGGAGCACGAAAAACTGAGTTTTGTGGAATCGGTAAAATCGCTCGGCGAGAGGTATGGAATTGAAGTGAATTTTGAAGAAGGCACCGGCTCAAGCGAATTCTTCAGCGGCATGTATGAAATCCATGAAAAAGCGGCAGATTTGTTCCACGGAATTTTGTTTTCGGAAAGGGGATCGGCAGCACTATCTTATTTGAAAGAGAGAGGACTTTCGGAGGATTCCATAAAATTGTTTCGTGTAGGATTTGCCCCGGAATCTGACAATGTGCTTCTCAACACCTGCCGCGGCGTGTATTCAGATGAAGTTCTTGAGAAGAGCGGATTATTCAATAAAGGTCAAACCGGATTTTTCGACCGGTTCCGCTCACGCATTATGTTTCCGATATCCAATCCTTCGGGGAAGGTGATTGCATTCGGCGGACGTATTTTTTCTTCCAACGATCCGGCAAAATATTTGAATTCCCCGGAAACACCGCTGTATAAAAAAAGCGACACGCTCTACGGAATGGATAAAACTAAATCGGAAATTAGAGACAATCGCCATGCAATTTTGGTAGAAGGTTATACCGATCTGCTTCAAATCTATCAATCGGGCATTAAAAATGTGGTGGCGGTATCCGGAACCGCTTTAACTCAAAACCATGTCAATCAGCTTGGGAAATTCACAAAGAAAGTGTCGGTAGTTTACGATGGAGACGAAGCGGGAATTCGTGCTGCAGTCCGCGCAGGTTATATTCTATTGAGAGGCACCGTAGAGCCGGCGATGGTTAGCGTTCCGGCGGACACCGATCCGGACGACTGGGTCCGCAATAACGGCCCTGAACCGTTGACCGCTGCAATAGAAAATGCAAAACCGCTCTTAAAATTTCACCTGGAATCGGTTTCCATGGATGCCATGTCTTCCGCGGAACGGTCGGAATTGATTCGCGATATTTTGAGAGAAATATCCGGGATCAAGGATCCCGTCATTCGTGATGATTTTCTGAAATCGCTGGCGTCATCCGCAGGATTGGATGATGTGGAAGTGATTCGCATGTTTAAAAGCCAATCGAAGCGGAAGCGTTCCTCTGAACCGGAAACCGGCCCGGAACCGGATTTATTCACAACGGTGGAAGCGAGGGCACAGGCGGAAATTGTGCGGATTCTGGCATCACAGGACAGCCGCTTTCTTGAGCAGTATTCTTCCAAAGTTGATACAGAATATTTCACCGATCCGCTGCTGAAAAAAATCATTGGATTCATTCTGGATAAAAAGGATGAATTGACAATTCCGGAAATTCTCGGCCGTTTGGAAGAAAAAGAGGAAAGAGAAAAAGTATCCGCACTTTTTATGGAGGATTATGATCTTTCAGATTCCGAACAAGCTCTGATGGAGTGCATCAAATCGCTGAAAACCCAAAAGCTGAAAGACCGAATCAAAGCCGCAAGGCTTGCGCTCAGAGATTTAGAAGCGGCCGGCGGTGACGGCTCGGAACAGGTTAATGAAATTGCAAGCCTCCAGAAAGAACTGGAAGCGATCGAATGAAATTCATCGGAGTTATGACTGCGGTAATTGCCGGCAATCTCAGTTTTGCAGTTTCTCAGGAAGTGAAGTGGGATAAAGCTCCGAAACAAACCGCAATAAGCATCGTGTGCGATGCACAGGGAATCCCGATTTATGTTGACGGCCACCATGTAGGCGATTCGCCGCTGAAAGATCCAATAGATGTTTCACCGGGATGGCACCGCGTAAGCTATTTCCCGGACGTAAAAGATGAATCCATGAGAGCCATTTCAACAGACAGGCGCATCAGGGATATTGTAAAAATGGGTGCACAGGATATTTATGTGGAAGAAGGCGAAATCGGAAATGTTGCACTTGCATACCAGAGCATCGAAGCTGAGGTTGACCATTATGACAGGAAATTGAAAACCGGGAATGCGATAGGATTTACGGTTATGATTCTGTTTGTAGGATTGGTCGGCTGGGCGCTGGGATAAGTAATGCGATTCATTATATTTATAACCTCTGCCGCTGTTTGTTTGCAAGGGAAGAGCGATACAACAACGGTCAAATATTTCCACACTAAACAGCTTCGGTCACACATTTTACGAAATGAAGCGGATGCGAAGGATGTAAAGGGTAAGCCGCATTTCAAGGCAGTGTATGACAGTAACGGCAAACTGCTGAATATCGAATACATTCCGGCGCCGTGGGACAAACCCGGAAGAAAGAAAGCGAAGAAGACAAAATCTCTTAAGCTGTATTACACATCATGGAATCCGCGAAGGACGGAACTCGGGAAAGGGCTTACCAGAAGCGAAGCACGGGGGCGGAAGCATTTTGAGGCGGTCGTCACCCCGGACGGGAGCGTAAGCTCGGTAACCGAAATACTGCCGTCCGGACGGCGGAAATGGACATACCGCTTAAAGCCGGAATCCAAAGATTACACGATTGAATTTCATTCAAGCGAAACTATCATTGCTTTGGATAAGGTATTATTCAACGATGCTGCAAGTGAGGTACGCCGCGGCTGGAAAGCGATCTATAAAACACGAAAGGACGGCCGCCCGAAACAGGTGCATGTAGAAGACAGACTTGGCCAGCGGATATATTTTTACAGGTTTAATTACAGCGCTTCGAGAGATACCGCATTCCGCGGAATGATGATTCGGTCAGAATATTTTAAGGATGACAAATCAGCAGTCGGCAGCCATGAAACGATCTTTGATAAAAAACGGAGGATAATTAAACAGGATTATTTTGATAAGAATAAATCATTGATGAAAACGGTTATCCATGAGTACCGTGATGATTTGAAGGAAAAGGCAATCATCACGATTAATGAAAAAGGGGAAGCGGTAGAGCGCAGGATTGTACCGTATTAACTACTGATAGACTTGATGAAATAAAAAACCCCCCGCATTTGCGGGGGGT
>JASLML010000049.1 GCA_030746535.1 Fidelibacterota bacterium | reverse complement strand
CAGGACGGCGCAAAGGTAGCATCTGCATTGGCCAATGCAACCACTATTATTGAAATTCCTATTCCGGATGTTGGCGCGGACGGTACATATGCAATCACCTACACTGACGTTGATAAAGCAGGAAATGAAAGTAATGCATCAGCGGCATTTTCAGTCAGAGTTGACTCAACGGCGCCGGCGGCTATTCAAAGTATCAATATGGTTGAAGACGGAACAAACGACACAGGAGAGAGTCAGACCGACAAAATTACAACGAATCAGACTCCGCAATTTCAGGTTGAACTTGCAGATGCCAGTACAAGTGTCGCAGATGCTGACTCGGTAATACTCTATTTTACAGATAAGTCTGACGGATCAACAAATGCTGTTGATGCAGAAATCCTCACTGCAGATCCGCATACGATTCAGCCGACTTCCAATCAGGATGAAGGTGAATATTTTGTCACTGCCGCCATTTTAGACAGTGCTGGCAATTTGAGGGACACCACCGGGCTTTATCAGTCAATTACAATTGACCGTACGGGTCCGGATGCGCCATCAGGGATTGATTTGCAAACAGCAGATGACAGCGGCAAATCTGATTCCGATGATATAACTCTGGAAACTACGCTGGTTTTCACGGTCAGCGGAGTAACATCCGGTGATTCGGTATTCGTCCTTTTTGGAACGGATACAGTAGGAAGAGGAAAGGCTTCTGCGACAACAGTTGATGTGACTGTAAACAGTGCCGTGGAAGGAACACACAATGTTAAATCTATCGCCAAGGATCCTGCAGGCAATTTAGGTACCGCATCAAATACGTTGATTTCAGGTCTGGTAGTAGATGTTACGAAGCCAACAAAACCAACCAACTTAGACCTTGTTGATGCAAGTGATACCGGCATCAGTCCTTCGGACGGAATTACTAACGATAATACACCGACATTCACGGCGGATGGGCTCAGCGCTGATGATTCCGTTGATATCTATTTTGGCTCGAAGGCAAGCGTAGGAACCATAACAATTTCAGGCCCAGTGGATGTTGACGGAACAATTACGCTTACACCAGGATCAGCTGTCGCGGACGGTGAATACTGGGTACGAATTAAATCCATTGATCCGGCAGGGAATACATCAGATGCTTCGGATTCCGTGTACGTTCAGATTGATACGGATGCACCTAACGCTCCAACCATAACCGGAATATTACCTGCTGATGATTCAGGCCATCATAACAACGATGGTTACACCAATGTCCGCCAGCCGACCATTATTGTAACAAATTTGGACGCAACAGAAAATGATTCGGTCCGAGTGTTTTATACGGGAAGTACTGCCGCCGTTGATTCAGTTGTTGCTGATGGGCATGGAGGAACAGATAATTTAAAACCTGAATCCAATTTACCGGAAGGAACACATTTGCTTCGTGCAGTTGCGATCGATTCGGCCGGTAATGTTTCTGATACAACAACTTTGGCTAACGGATATACGCTTGTTATTGATATTACAGATCCAAATTCAATATCAGCTGCAGATTTAATCGGAACATCTGATTCTGGCACCGACTCAACGGACAATTTGACAAATGACATTACTCCGTCTTTTAAAATAACAAGCAATGACGGTTTCGTTGGTGACTCAGTATTTGTCGTATTAAAAAAGGGGGCACTCCAAGACACTTTAGGTAAGCATTTTGCAGAATCTGGAAACGCAAAGACAATTGATATTTCCCCTGTTCCCATTGATACTTCAGCATCAGCCTTTGGTAATGGCACTATTGAAGTGCATGCGTATGCAGTAGATTCCGCAGGGAATATTTCGACCACACTCGCGGGTGCGTCTTTATTGGATATTATAATTGATACACAGGCTCCTGATGCACCGACAATATCGCTGCGAACAGCAGATGACAGCGGAGTATTAAATACTGATAATCTTACCAATGTCCTCAACCCTGACTTTAATATTTGGGGATCCAGCGGAACGGATTCATCATATATTGCTGCCAATGCAGACACGGTAAGCAGAGCTGTACCAACTGCCAATCCTGATATAGTTACCACCGATAGCTTGGCAGGTGGAATCTACAGCTATACGGCTAAATTGAGAGATTATGCAGGGAATCTATCGCTAGTATCTGCTGCCGTTTCGGTAGAGATTGACACTACGCCTCCTGCAAAGGCCAGCGGCGCTCCCGATCTATTGGCTGCGAGTGATAGCGGTTGGGTTTCGGATACGGATAATATCACTAACGCTGCCCAACCATGGTTTATTATATCTGGGATTAGTCCAGCAAGCCCGGGGAAAATTGATTCTATTTTCTTACTGAAAGATTCATCCTCTGTTGCTGTATCATCATGGTCATCGCAATTGAATTCCGATACGCTGCAAGTACAAGTAGCAAGCGCGCTGAATTCAGGAATCTATACATTCAATGTTTTTTCTATGGATTCAGCTGGAAATATATCAGACACAAGTGCGGCATTATCATTGGTCAAAATTGATCTCGCAGATCCATCCACGCCTGCAGAGCCTGATCTCATTGCTGCATCCGATCTTGGCGATGCAAGTAACGACAATATAACAAAAGATAATTCACCGACATTTCGTACCACAAATCTTGAATCAGGCACTCAAATGAAATTTTATGTGGTTGATAATACAAGTACTGCCATCGACAGTATAGTATCCGTTGTTGAAGCCGATTCAACTGGAACCAATTTTACAATTACAGAAGGATCTGTTCCGGAAGGAACCTACTCCTTTTATGCGACAAGCGAAGATACTGCAGGGAATAAAGTGCAGAGTGCTACACTAAGCAATGTCATTTTGGACTATACTGCACCTGTCTGTTCTTTGACATTCAGCAATGAAACTCAGACTCATATTACTAATTTGGGGAAATATCAGGATCAAATTTCTCTTGTTGCAAAATTTTCTGAACATACGGGAACGTCTCCCGCACCTGTTCTTCATGTCCAGTATGCCGATTCGACAACCGATTCATTTACCGGAACTGCGGGCATAGGATCCAATAATGACACCACTTGGACATTTTCATTCACCTTGCCGGATAGCTCCAAGAATGATGGCAGCCTGAAAGCAACATTAACATCTTTTGATGTTGCAGGAAACAAGACGCCTATCTATGTCGATAGCACAGCATTTGTGGTTGATAATACGGATCCCGCCGCATTTACGGTGAGCACCATAACAACTTTCGGATACAATCAGCATTTAGGCTGGATCAACGGAAAAACGGACAGTGTTTCCATTGTTGTGCCGATTGATCAGACGGATGCTACGCTTTTGAACGGCGGTGATATTTATGTTCAGATGAGGATTCCGCTTAGAATGGCGGCAAACGCATGGGTGCAGGTTGGTTCGAAGGACAGTATAGAAACAACTGTAGACTCATTAGTGTACAGAACAATGGCGGAAATTTCAGCTGCATTAGATCCTGAAGGCCTTGCTCAGGGTGACAGCATTGTTACACGAGCAATTATCTACGATGCTGCCGGCAACTTTACAAATGGCGCTGAAAGCACGTATAAATTTGTTTACGATCCAAATAAGATGACAGTTGGCGCCAATCAGATAACGGGCGGAAATACCCTTAATGTAGATACGCTTCTTTCGAGTGATACAGTTCGAGTTACTTGGGATGACTTCGATGAGCCAACGCCTGCAACTTCATCCGGATTGCTGAAATATCAGATTGCCGTGAGCCATGTTGGAGACGATTCCATTACGCAATTCATGAATTGGGCAAGCTCTCAGACAACCGCTTCTTTTGACACGCTGCTGCCCATGCAGCATGACAACCAATACGGGATTCACATTCGGGCAATTGATATTGCCGGTAACATTTCTGATACACTTGCATCATCCGTTTTCCGCCGGTACAATACAAAACCAACTCTGGCAGCTATGGACTCAGCAATTGCGTATGAAGATGTGCTTTGGAAGGACACATTATCCGTATCCGATCTTGATCTAGTCACACTTCTTTCCGATTCTATGAGTTATTATAAAATTCAGTCTGTGGGAATAACAGGCGCTATTTCTGCTGATTCAGCTTTAATTACGCCGATCAGCAAAGATTCCGCGATTGTATCTTGGACTCCGCTGCAGGCTGACACAGGCACATATACGATCACCGCCTGGGTCAAGGATAAATGGGAACCAACAAAATTTATTGATTCTACATCCTGGCACATGACTGTGATCGGAGTGAATGACACACCAGTTGTATCCATTATCACTCCTGCACGTGAAATATCTTTTGAAGAAGATTATCAGGATACGGTCAAATACAATATGACATCCTACGCAACGGATGTGGATAATGACAGCACTGAATTAAGCTGGAATGCGGTACTTGCTGCCACACCTGATATTCCGGGTTATCCGAGAACAATGCCTACATTTCTCTTTGGGCCGAATACCACGGATATAGCAAAAGAGAATATCAGGAGGAAATACACTCCGGAGGTTTCATTAAAATATTCATCTTTGTTTGGCGATGGAACTGTACAGTACCCGGAAAATCCGACTACAAATATGCAGGTAACAATCGATACCAGCGGAGGCAATACGTATGCAACCTTTGATGCGGACTCAAATTATTTCATCACGGACTATCAGATTATTTTTGAAGTATCTGACCCTAAAGGTGCGCTCGCCAGCGACACGACATTTGTTACGGTAACGCCGAATAATGATGCTCCGGAATTGAACAAAGGCAGCGTTATTCTGGCGGATACAACCGTAACGGAGAATGATTCTCTTCTGATCGATTTGGGATCTTACGTGACAGACGTGGACGATACGCTCCTGTATTTTCACGTTAGCGCTTTAACCAACAAAAGCTATATGACTATTTCGGATACGTCATTTTCTTTAGATACAACGGGGTATATGGTCAAATTTGAGCCGCAAAAACTTTGGTCTGATTCATCGGTTATTCGATTGATTGTCCGCGACCGCTCAAGCTTTTCGGAATCCGGTGTTAAATCAGACACTGTTACTTTCACGATTGATGTCGTCCGGGTGCCGCGCCCGCATTTATTTATCAGTGTAGTCCAAAACAATGCGTTCACCAATTTTTATGATCTTTTTGTTACGGATACTGCTCAAAAGGTTAAACGGTGCTCGGTTGCTGTGCAGGGAATTCCAATTGCGATGGATACAGTAGGCCTTTACACTTACTCCGGCAATTATAATTTTACAAGTCCGGGTGTATATATTTTTGATGTCATGGCTAAAGGAATCGTTGGCGATACTTCTATTTCTCAGGGTGTAAACCTTGCTTTGGCAACTTCATCGCGAACTTGGTCAGGATCAAGCATTGACGGCAGCTTTAGAGTGAGTGGTTACCCGGGGTCTGTTTCGAACGATCAATTAATGCTCATTTCGGATTCTACAATGTTCGGTCCGTATTTTGGTGATCAGGCATCGTATTTGCTTGGAAATGAATCGTTTGCATTCAATGGGCCTGTGGAAATTATGCTTCCTGCGCACAATGATAATCAGGCTATCTATCAGCGCACACATGGCGCCAAATGGGAAGAGCTTCCTTCGGTAACAGAATTCGGCGTTGTAAGAGCATGGACAGAAAATATGGGCTATTTCAAACTGGGACCAAAAACCATTTTTGTTCCTGAGCTGACCTCAATTCATAAGAATTATCCAAACCCGTTCAATCCCGCTACCACGATTGAATACGATCTCGGTATGAACGAAGGTCCGCGCCAGCAGGTTAATCTGTCTATTTACAATGTATTGGGACAGCATGTTAAAACACTGGTGAATGAAGAAAAAAGAATCGGGCGTTATACGGTCCGGTGGTTCGGGAAAGATGAATTTGGTGCATCCGTTTCATCGGGCATCTATTTTGCAAGGATGATGACAGACAGAGGTATTGTAAAAACACGAAAAATTATGCTAATTCGATGAAGAAACTTTTTTCAAACAGCGGTATAATATTGACAGCGCTATTCCTAATGGTAATCTCTGACGCATGCAGAAAGCAGTATGCATCCACATCAGGGGATATGGCTGAATACGGATGGGTGTTGTATGAGAAAGATGATTATTCAAATAGTGCTCAGTGGTTTTTGAATTCTATAGAAAATGATTCTATTTACAAAGACGGCTACAATGGCTTGGGATGGTCGTTCGGGAAATTGGCATTTTTAGATTCCAGCATCAAATACCTGAATAAAGGAGTATTGATGGCGGATGATCCATTTAATACGATCGATGTAGCGAACGAAATCAAGGCGGGATTATGTTTTGCCTATAATGCACGCGGAAAAGCAGGTGATGATTCGATGGCTATTATTTGGGGTGACACCGTAATAGGCGCCACAGTTGGATTCAATCAGACTGGCTGGATATTTACACATGATACAACCGTAAATTATCTTGATATAATGCTAACACTAGGAATGTCCAATTACGGTGTTGGTGATTTTACACAAAGCCTTGCTCATGTATCCGATATCTGGGCAATTCTGAATCCTAGCATCAGTGTTGCGACAATTGATGTTTCAACTGTTGATGGCAGGAGGCAGCTGGCGGTTCAACTGGATTCATTGCAGTCCTATCTGGCATCGCCTTAGAGGCAATCCGAATAATCCTATTTTCTTTCCCATGAACGGGAATCATGAGATCTACATGAGAAAGGCGTTTGCGCTTGCCGAAAAAGCTTTTGAATCAGGTGAAGTGCCCATTGGTGCGGTAATCGTTAATAAGGACAAAATCATAGGCAAAGGATTCAATCAGACTGAATCGTTGACCGATGCAACTGCTCATGCTGAAATGATCGCAATAACTGCTGCATCATCATCTATAGACGATTGGCGGCTTGATGAGTGTATCCTCTACGTAACAAAGGAACCGTGTGCCATGTGTGCCGGTGCAATTATAAATGCAAGATTGAAGCAGGTTGTATTCGGATGTTATGATCAGGATAAGGGTTTCTGCGGTTCCCTTTATCAAATTTGCGGAGACCGAAGGATTGGGAATCCTATTCCAGTTAGAGGCGGTGTGATGGAAATGGAATGTGCGGGTATACTATCAGAATTCTTTAAGAAGAAACGGTCAAAATCGTGATGGATAGTATCCCGAACCGTTTCAAAAAAGCAGCTGAAAATTCAGCTGCTTCCTACGGTTTGCTTCTTTTTGTGAGTCTGGTGTTGGCTATGTTGACGTTTGATTCGTTTCTGCATACAAACGGCGATAACGCGATCTACGTCATTTTAGGGGAATCCATTGCAGAAGGAAACGGCTATAGGAATATGCATGGAACAGCAGAATCTTTTCACAGCCAATATCCGCCTGTGTTTCCGTTTTTGATAGCAGTAACAAACTGGCTTTCTCCGGGAAATTTCGCTGATTATAAAATAATGGTAACCGTGTTTTATATCGCTTCAGTGCTAGCATGTTATTGGGCTTTTTCTACAGTATCAAAAGTTACGGGATTGATTCTGGCTCTTTTAGTCGCTGTGAATTTCGAGATTGTTTCGTTTGGGCACTGGATTATGTCTGAAGTGCCGTCCATGTTTTTTGCTCTTATGACATTTGGGTTTCTCCAGCGGTTAGATCAGTCAAAATTAAAGCATCTGATACTTGCCGCCGTTTTCTGCAGCCTTGGACTGCTGACGCGTTCAGCGCTGATATTCTTGGTTCCTTCAGGTTTGCTGTTTTTATGGACTCAGAAGAAATGGAAAGACGGCGCTGTTTTTGGATTAGTGTCAATAACACCTGTTTTTATATGGAGCGCCGTTAAAAATGCACATGGAAGTGGCGGTGGAGGCTATGCTGCAAAGATACTGCAGATGAATCCTTATCGGCCCGAACTGGGTACAATGTCACTCGGGGATCTGATTTCACGAATGGTCGAAAATTTCACTATTTATACAAACAGTATTATTCCCAGTATGCTGTTTCCTTCTGTATACACCAATGAAACTATTGCAATGATTAGAAATGGTCAGGGATCTTTATTTTTATCGGTTATTTCAATTGCAATCATTATCTGTTTTATTGCTGGATTGGTTCAGGGTATTCGGAAAAATGAATGGCTTACGGTATCTATAATCTTTTGTGCTGTAGGAATTTTACTATTGTGGCCATCGGTGTGGACAACTCAGAGGTTTGTGATTCCCATTATGCCCTTTCTTTTGCTTATCAGCTTTTTCGGATTTTCCTTATTGAATTCATGGAGATACGCAGATTGGCTCAAAACTGCTGTAGTTGCGCTTGTTGTCATATCTTCGTTGTCTAGAATGGAGGCCGGTAGAAAAGAATACCCTGCTCAGTTTGCCCAGTATAAAGCAGCTTCCCAATGGGTGGGACGGAACAGTAAAACGGGAGATGTTATAGCATGCAGAAAAGGGGAATTCACTTATTTATTCAGCGATAGAAAATGTATTCGCTATAAGTATTCACTGAATCCAGAAGAAATCATTAATCAGTTTATCAAATACAATGTGAAATATGTAATTGTGGATCAACTGGGATTTTCATCAACACCGCGTTATTTGGTCCCGGCAATTCAGGAAAATCCGGCATTTTTTAATCTTGTCTATGTAACACCGAAGCCGGAAAATTACGTATTCGAATTCAGGCATGAAAATGAGTGACCCAAACAAGAAACTTACATTGTCGGTTGTGCTTCCCGTTTATAACGAGGAATCGAGTGTCGCGGGATTGCTGCGGCGTGTTGCGGAATCGCCCTGTGTGAATGAAATGATAATTATTGATGATTGTTCTACTGATAATTCTGTATCAGTTGTGCAGCAGACAATTGAATCACTTCGATCAGCATACCCAGAAATCAAAGTGGAATTCTTGCAACATGATAAAAATTTCGGAAAAGGGAAAGCGCTTCGCACGGGATTTACGCATACAACCTGCGATGTGGTGGTGGTTCAGGATGCTGATCTGGAATATGATCCGGAAGAATACCCGCACCTCATGAAACCGATTTCGGACGGTAAGGCGGATGTGGTGTACGGCAGCAGGTTTTTAGGCGGTCCACACCGAGTACTGTATTTCTGGCATTATTTCGGGAATAAAATGTTGACGCTGATGTCAAACATGTTTTCCAATTTGAATCTGACCGATATGGAAACGTGCTATAAAATGTTCCGAAGGGAAGTGTTGGAAAAAATTGAATTCAAATCGAACAGGTTTGGGTTCGAACCGGAATTCACTGCAAAAGTTTCCAAAGCGGGCTTTCGGATATATGAAATACCTATTTCTTATCATGGCCGCACATACGATGAAGGGAAGAAGATTA
>JASLML010000048.1 GCA_030746535.1 Fidelibacterota bacterium | reverse complement strand
ATTGAACAATCAAATGGCCAAAGAAATTCACGCACCCACGGGAACGAACCTCACCTGCGCCGACTGGCAGATCGAGGCACCGTACCGCATGATTCAGAACAATCTCGATCCCGATGTGGCGGAAAATCCCGCCGATCTCGTTGTCTACGGCGGAAAGGGAAAAGCCGCCCGAAACTGGGATTGTTACCATGCCATTCTCGAAACACTGAAACGGATGCAGCCGGATGAAACGCTGCTGGTCCAGAGCGGAAAGCCGGTAGGTGTCATCAAAACACATACCACATCGCCGCGTGTTCTGATCGCGAATTCCAATCTTGTGCCGGACTGGGCAAACTGGGATCATTTCAACGAGCTGGACAAAAAAGGGCTGATGATGTACGGTCAGATGACGGCCGGTTCGTGGATCTACATCGGTACGCAGGGAATCTTGCAGGGCACGTACGAAACATTCGCCGCCGCAGGGAAAACGCATTACAAAAGCGATCTGACGGGAAAGATCGTGCTAACGGCAGGGCTCGGCGGCATGGGCGGCGCGCAGCCGCTGGCGGTTACGATGAACAACGGTGTCGCGATTTGCATAGATATAGATCCGCACCGAATTCAGCGCCGCCTGGAAACCCGTTATCTGGATGTTTCCGCTAAAGATTTGAATGAAGCGGTTTCCATGGCCCAAAAAGCCGCGGAAGAAGGCAAGCCGCTCTCTATCGGACTTTTGGGGAATGCCGCCGATATTGTGCCCAAATTCGCCGAAAAGGATATAATCCCAGATATAGTTACCGATCAGACCTCTGCCCATGATGAATTGGACGGATACGTTCCAAACGGCATGTCGTACGAAGATGCGCTTGCTCTTCGAAAATCCGATCCGAAAAAATATACGGCTGAAAGTTTCCGAGCCATGGGTGAGCATTGTCAGGGAATGCTGGACCTTATGAAGAAGGGTTCAATCGCGTTTGATTACGGAAACAACCTCCGCGGTCAGGCGAAAAAAGCCGGCGTCGAAAATGCTTTCGATTTTCCGGGATTTGTACCGGCGTATGTGCGTCCGCTCTTCTGCGAAGGGAAGGGGCCGTTCCGCTGGGTGGCGCTTTCCGGCGATCCGGAAGATATTTACAAGACAGACCAAAAGGTGCTGGAACTTTTTCCTGAGGATGAAACGCTTTCCCGCTGGATCGGCATGGCGAAAGAGAAGATTCAATTTCAGGGATTGCCGTCACGCATCTGCTGGCTGGGATATACGCAGCGCGCAAAATTCGGTGTGGAACTGAACCGCATGGTGGCAAGCGGCGAACTCAAAGCGCCGGTTGTGATCGGCCGTGATCATCTGGATACAGGATCGGTTGCATCACCATATCGGGAAACGGAAGCCATGAAGGACGGATCGGACGCCGTTGCGGACTGGCCGCTTTTGAATGCGCTCGCGAACACGGCAAGCGGATCGACGTGGGTTTCTATCCATCACGGCGGCGGCGTAGGAATGGGCCTCGCTATTCACGCAGGACAAGTCATTTGCGCCGACGGAACTCCTGAAATGGAAAAACGCCTCGAAAGAGTGCTTACCACCGATCCCGGAATGGGAATATTTCGTCACGCAGACGCCGGTTACGAAGATGCAGTCAAAAATGCCAGAGACTGGGATGTGGACATACCAATGATGGATGATGAATTATGATAAGGTATTTTGAAAAACACACCCCGATCCTCCTCACGTCGGATCACCCCTCTGCAGAGGGGAATTTTTTTACAAGAATGTATTCCCCTCTTGAGAGGGGACCCGACCATAGTCGGGCGGGTGTGTCTCTGATATGATCTTCTCAAATATCGGTAAAATCGCAACTTTCAATCCATCCTCGGGAGATGTAGAAATTTCCGATGATTCCCACATCTTTATCCAAGATGGAAACATAGCCGAGCACGCAGAAGGCGAATTATTTGATTGCGGCGGCGGACTCGTCACTCCTGGCTTCGTGGATCCGCACACGCATCCGGTGTATGTGGATGCAAGGGAAGATGAAATTGCTCAGAGACTTTCCGGCGCTTCGTACGAAGAAATAGCAGCGGCCGGCGGCGGCATCAATTCCAGCATTCGTGCAGTGCGCGATGCCGATAAAGATGACCTTGTAGAGCGTGTGTCAAAGCGTATGGACCGCTTCCTTTCATTGGGCACAACTACAGTAGAAGCGAAAAGCGGATATGGCTTAAATACTGACTCAGAACTCAAATCACTTCAAGTGATTGATGAAGTGAATAAATTCCATGAAATTGATATCATTCCAACGTTTCTTGGCGCCCATGCCGTTCCGCCGGAATTCAAGAATGATACAGACGCTTATGTAAATCTTCTTTGTGATGAAATGATTCCGATTGTTTCACGGCAGGGAGTGGCGATTTTTTGCGATGTTTTCTGCGAGAACGGATATTTTGATTCAGATCAGTCGCGTCGGATCTTAACAGTAGCGAGAGAACACGGTATGAAACTCAGGATGCATGCCGACGAATTTGAGGATTCCGGCGCCGCAGAACTCGCCGGAGAGCTACAGGCAGTGTCCGCAGATCATCTTATGGCTGTCAGCGAGGCCGGAATCAAGGCGCTGAAAGATAACAATGTAGTTGCAGTGCTGCTTCCAGGGACAACCCACTTCCTCGGGAAAGAGTCTTACGCGCCGGCACGGAAACTAATCGATGAAGGGATCACAGTTGCGCTTGCATCGGATTTCAATCCCGGAAGCTGCCGGATTCGATCCATGCCGTTCATTTTATCACTTGCCGTGGAGGAAATGCATCTGACGATAGAAGAAGCATTTGCAGCGGCAACCTATCATGCGGCGCAGTCACTGGGAATAGAGTACAGAGTTGGCTCAATCGAGGTAGGAAAACAGGCTGATCTCATCGTCTGGGATGTGGAATCACTGGAAGAGATTCCTTCAAGAGAAGATACGTTGCCGATCCGTGCTGTATTCAAACGAGGAAAACGCTTTGAGGTAAGCGCTTGAATCCTGTAAAATTCCGCCTGTTTATGATGAACCAAACTTCAATCAAATTTATGCGGGCCGGACCTCTGTTCGCCATTGCACTTTTTCTCACTGCCGATGGGCTGATGGCGAATTATGCCTTTTACAAGAAGGTGGGTGCCACGTGCAAATATTACCGGATCGAGTCCGATACAAAAAACATGAATTTGACCACCAACGATAAAGGCAGTCGAAACTTCAGCCTCATACTTGACAGCAACAGGAATAATTTTGAAATGGTTATGATCGTAGGGTTCATTTCTGCGGGGCAGGCAATGCTGCATCAAAAGTCAATCGCACAGAAAAAAGAGGGATACAATCCGGTTGTCCCTGAAAAAGTTTTTATCACCGTTAACGTGCCGATGGGAAAACAGCCGATGATCGTTTCCGCAGCCGCCACTGAAAAGCAGATTCTCAGTATGGTGGAAGGGAAGATTGATTCCGCTGAATTCATGCGGCAGATTAAAGATTCAATCCAAACACTCTAAAAGGAGGCACCATGTTAGATCCGAACAGCTTTGAAGGTCTTATGATGACGTACGGAAGGGCGCTGGGCTGGTCCATTGTGGCAGCCGTCGGTTTCGCATTCGGCGTCGGAATAGCGCTGAAGGTATTTGACTGGCTCTCCACCGATATTGATGAATGGGCGGAAATCAGAGACGGCAACATGGGCGTGTCGCTGATCTTCATTTCCCTCATTGTGATGGTGGGACTGCTGGTTTACAAAGTCATTTAAAACTTACCAGAAAAGCGAACTGCAGAGGGCTCCTTTTTAGGGGCCCTTTTTTGTTTATGCCACAGACACCATAGAGATGCTAAATAATTTTCCTCTGTGAACTCTGTGGATAATCATCAAAAAGAAATAAAATAAATAATCAGCGCTCCGGTAATCGTGTTCAGGAAATTCACCATATCATTATCAATCCATTTGAGTCCGCCGGTATGCTGCGATTTACCTCCGCAGTGTTCCCTGCTTTCTGTTTTCTTATTGCAGGATTCACATAAAAATTTCGCCTGAAGCGTTCCGCCTAATACCGAATCAGCCAAACTTCCGGCAAAACCTGCAGCGGCGATCATCCATAAAAATTCCTGCTCTATTCCGATGAAAAATCCGGTGACGGCAATGGACACCGCACCAAGAACAGATCCAATAGTTCCGAGAAAAGTAACGCCGCCCGACGTACCTTTTTTCACCTGCTTCATGGATACAATATGTCTTGGTTTTGTCCGGCTGAAAAATCCGATCTCCGTTGCCCAAGTGTCCGCCGCCGCCGCCGCGACGCTTCCTAAGAACATGAGCATTGCGCCGTCAAACGGGAAGAAAAAATTCCACACCAATATGATTGTTCCAGCACCGCCGTTTGCCAAAACCTGAATAACATTCCGGTTTGATTCTTTTGGTATTTTTTGGGATCCAAATTTTGACAGCGCGGAAGAAAGAATGAAAAATACCAAAAGCGGCACTGCGCCTGCGAATCCATTTGTTCCGAATACGAGCAGTCCCATGAGGAACGCACCAGCCGTTCCGCTGGCTGACAGCATCCGTAAAGGATAGGCCAGTATAAACACAGCACCGGAACCGAGCGTCCATAGCATAAAGTCCGGAAGTGATCCGTGCGTATAATTGATGAGATAGAGTTCATACATGATAGCTGATACGAGCGGAACGGAAAGGTTATCGGAACCTTTGCATGAAACTGCTTCGGATATTGCTGCTGCAGCCGCCACGAATCCTGCGAGTCCGATCAGGATCGGAAGCGGAATATAGAATGCAGCGCCAAACAGCCATGCGAAAACGTCCGTTCCAACATACACGATGAAGAATGTCGTCAGGAACATAGCAAGCGATCCTTCCATAGATTTGGCATCTTTCCACAAACGAAACTTTCTCGGCTCTTTTGCTCTTGATCCGGCAATGCCGGCGACGGTATCGGCGATTGCCATGATGAGCATACTCAAGATAAGCGTGATCGGCTTTTCCCAAAAGCATGCGGCTAAGATCAGAAAACTGACAGGGAAATATACCGTTCCATATGTTTTACGTTCTGTTGTGTGCATGCCTTTCAAAGATTCGGATTTCAGCGAAACGGTATTTACCGCGATAAAAATTGCGGCAAGCGTCATCGGCGGAATATTTGACGAAAAGATGAATGGGCAACCGGCAACCAGCAGTCCGACAAGAACATGCACAAATTTCCGCGACGATTCCGGATGCACGTTTTTTCGGTACTGTAGGAATTCTGCGGCGCCGACGAGTGCAAGGATTCCTGCGAAGAAAAGTCCGAATGTGATCCATTCGTTGGTAAACGGCTGGTAAAGCGGAAGATTCATTACGGTAGAAAATAGATAGAAAGGAGGGGAAGGTTCGCCTTAAAATTGGACATGGGAACACACGAATTTCAGCAGGATGACCGCAACCGATCGATTCTAATCAATGTAAACGGCGAGATTCTTCCGCGGGATGCAGCTAAAATTTCTGTTTTTGACAGCGGATTTTTACTCGGCGACGGCGTATGGGAAGGCATTCGACTGCACAACGGACACCTTGCTTTCAGGGATGAACACATTGACAGGCTTTTCTCCGGCGCGGAATCCATTGGAATTGACATTGGGAAGTCCAAAGAGGAGATCGTAACCATCATTCATGAAACGCTGAAAGCCAACAGCATGGAATCGGATGTTCATTTAAGGCTTATCGTTTCGCGCGGACTCAAGAAAACACCGTACCAGCATCCGAATGCCAATGAAGGCGGGCCGACCATTGTCGTCATCCCTGAGTATAAAAAAGCAGATCCGGAAGTAAATAAAAAAGGTATTCGCCTAGGAACCGTTTCCATCCGCCGCGCCACAGAAAAAACACAGGATCCGAAACTCAATACACTGAGCAAACTGAACTGCATTCTTGCATGCATCGAGGCGGATGCGCTTGGATATGACGAAGGGCTGATGCTGGATATCAACGGCAATGTTTCCACATGCAATTCCACCAATTTTTTTATGGTCCGCGGAGGTGAAGTATGGACATCCGCCGGCGATTACTGTCTGAACGGCGTTACCCGCGGCAACGTTATTTCTCTCTGCGCAGAACACGATATTCCCGTATTTCAAAAAGATTATTTAGTGGACGATGTACATTCTGCCGACGAATGTTTCGTGACCGGAACTTTTGCCGGCGTCATTCCCGTGGTTGAGGTGGACGGCAATATCATTTCCGGCGGAGGAAGAGGGCCGCTGACCGAAAAGCTGCAGATGCTGTATAAAGAACGAATCGAAATGCTTTACCCGAAATCATGACGGAACCTGTCAGAATTGCCATGTGGTCCGGGCCGCGGAACATTTCAACTGCCATGATGCGCGCATTTGAAAATCGGCCGGATACGGAAGTATCAGATGAACCATTTTACGCGTACTCGCTGGTCCATACCGGCATCAATCATCCGGGAAGGGAAGAAGTGATTGCTTCCATGGAAACCGACTGGAGAAAGATTGCCGAAGCCATTACCGGCAATCCGACTAACGGTATAGCGGTTTGGTATCAGAAGCATATGGCGCACCACATGCATGGGGAAATTGATCTGGACTGGATTTGGAATCTGCGGAATTGCTTTCTCATCCGTGATCCGAGAGAAGTGATTTTATCTTATTCCAAAAAATTTGATGTATCGGACGCGAGGCTGCTCGGACTCCACAAACAGGAAGAATTGTTTCATAAGGTGCTCGATCAAACCGGCGAAGTGCCGCCTGTTTTGGACGCTAAGGATGTGCTTGAAAATCCAGCCGGAATTTTGTCCGAACTGTGCGGAAGGGTTGGGATTCCTTTTACTGAATCCATGCTTTCCTGGCCGGAAGGCAGGCGCAGTAGCGACGGCATTTGGGCAAAGTACTGGTATCGCGCCGTGGAAGGATCAAGCGGATTTGAAGCGTACCGCCCGCGGGAGGGGAAGCTCACGGAAAGTCAAATGAAGATCTACGATGTAGTGCTTCCGGTCTATGAAAAACTTCATGAACATAGAATGAAAGGAGAACCGGCACATGTTTCCGGCTGAAACCTATATCCGCCGACGGGAAGAGCTCGCTCAAAAAGTGGGATCTGGAATTATCCTTTTTTTGGGAAATGACCTGAGTCCGATCAATTACGATGCCAATACATATCCGTTCCGGCAGGACAGCAGTTTTCTATATTATTCCGGGATTCGCGAACCGGCGAATTTCCTAGTAATGGATTTGGATGAAGGCGAAACAACGCTGTACGGCTACGAGCAATCCATGGATGATATTGTGTGGGAAGGCGAACGTGCGCCGCTGAAAGTGCAGGCCGAGATGGCAGGCATTCCTTCTGTTCAGGATATTGAATTCGGTGCAGGATTTTTGCTGTCAGAATCCATGAACGACCGCACGATCCATGTGCTTCCTGCATATCAGGAAAAGCACCTTCATTTTCTTTCTGCTTTTTTTTCCTGCGATATCAAAGACCTTGGCGCTGTGTATTCGCATCGCCTTATCGAGGCAGTGGTCGCTCAGCGTTCGAAAAAGGAACAGCAGGAAATCGAGGAGATCAAAAAGGCTATTTATATCTCGGACAAAATGCACCGTGAGGCGATAGCTTTTTCGAAAGACGGTCGAAAAGAGCAGGAGATCGTGGCGCAGATGCAGCGCATTTGCGGAGAAAACGGTGTTGGGATGGCATACGGATCAATCTTTACCCAGCGCGGTGAAATTTTGCATAATAACCTGCACAACGGTGTGCTGGCGGACGGCAGCCTTGTTTTGAATGATTCGGGTGCTGAGTCGCCGTTTCATTACGCGAGCGACATTACGCGGACGTTCCCCGTAAACGGTTCCTTTTCGGATAAGCAGAAAGATATTTATTCCATTGTTCTGGAAGCGCAGAATGCAGTTATCGATTCAATCCGTCCGGGAATTGCCTATATTGACCTGCATCTGAAAGCATCGGAGATCATCGCTTCGGGGCTGACCGAACTCGGCATCATGAAAGGCGATCCGAAGGAAGCGGTGAAGGAAGGTGCGCATGCACTCTTTTTTCCGCACGGACTCGGTCATATGCTGGGATTGGATGTGCATGATATGGAAGGACTCGGCGAGGATTTTGTCGGCTATGCGGACGGACAGGAACGCAGTGAACAGTTTGGGCTGAATCATCTTCGTCTGGCGCGGGAACTGGAAGAAGGATTTGTATTGACCGTGGAACCTGGCATTTACTTTATTCCGAAACTGATCGACGGATGGAAGTCCACCGGCGCGTGGAATGATTTCATCAATTTTGAGCTCTTGGAAGAGTATCGGGATTTCGGGGGCATTCGCCTTGAGGACAATGTTCTTGTAACTGCGGACGGCGCGGAAAACCTGAGCGAAGCTATTCCGAAACTGCCGGAAGAGATTGAAGCCTTGATCGGAACCGCGTAAGTTCTGCGCCTTCGTTATGGCTGAAAAAAACAAAGTAGATTCCAAAGAAGCCGGGCTGGAAATCGGCCTCATCATCGGCAGATTTTTCTTCGACACGGAAGATCTGCACTACGGCTTGTTCAAAGACGGACTCGAGCCGAAGGGAATCAATTTCCGGAAATCGCAGGAATACCATTCCGATCTCATTATCGAAAATACAAGGGAAGGAACGAAGACCATCCTGGACGTCGGCAGCGGATCGGGCAATCTTGCACGGAAACTGCTGGATCTGGGATATAAGGTGGACTGCGTTTCGCCGAGCAATTATCTTTCGGATGAGATTGAGGAAAAGGTTGGCAAGGAGGCGGAAATTTTCCGGTGCAAATACGAAGAGTTGAAAACGGACAAAACCTACGACCAGATCCAGTTCAGCGAGAGTTTCCAGTATGTGCCGGTGGAGCATGCGCTGGATCAAACATTCAATATGCTGAATCCGGGCGGACATCTTCTCATTTGCGATTTCTTCACAAAACCGGCTGACGGCGATGTGCCGATCGGCGGCGGACACCGGTTTCCGTTCTTTCAGGAAGCAATTTCAAAGACTGACTTCGAGCAGATCGTGGACATAGACATTACGGAAGACACGGCGAAGACCATGACCATCATGGAAGATTTTGTCGGGAAGGTTGCCCAGCCGATAGGGGAAATATCAGGAAAATATTTTGACAGCCATTATCCGAAGCTGATGAAGCTCTTTCGCTGGAAATTCCGGGAGCGGTATAAGAAGATCAATAAAGTTTATTTTTCCGGCCACCTCAATGCCGAAACATTCATGGAGTATAAAACCTACCGGCTGATGGTGTTTAAGAAGCCGGGGTAATAATTGTAGCGGAGGAGGGATTTGA
>JASLML010000047.1 GCA_030746535.1 Fidelibacterota bacterium | reverse complement strand
CTGTTCGCATGCAGGATTTGGGGAATCATTGCAAAATCCGACGGGGATTTTTCCACGCTTTCACTACGGGAGAAATCCATCGTTACAGAAGAACTACAGCGGCTTTATGAGCAGTCTGCCTATCATCCCGCAGGATGGGCACTTCTGGGAATCAACCCAAAATCCAATGATCCCATAGCATTGCTCGAACGCTCACCCGATCCGGCGGACCAGAACGCTGAACAATACTGGAACGCCGCCAATGCTTTGCTTACCGGATACGGAACGACTATGGGCATCGGCCATGTTCGCATGGCAACATCCGGAATCAGCAGTATTCCCAATCCGCATCCATGGATCTTTCAGTCTGAATTGGGAACATTTTCCCTTTCCCACAACGGAACCATATCAAAATCCATTTTATACGATCTTATCACTGAAAACGGTACGGACAAGTCGTGGCTGAATCAGCATTCTCCTCAGACTTTCGACACAGGAAACTGGGAAGAGGACGGTTGGAATGCCGTCGTGGATTCCGAACTCATGCTGCTTCTCATCATGAAACACATCGAAATAAAAAAGAGCGCATATTACGGACTGCTTTCCGCACTGACTGCGCTGGAAGAGAAAGGCGCCAGCACATACCAGACCAATATCGTTTTCTCTGATGAAAGATCGCTCTACGTCTACGGAGGAAGAAACAGACTCAGCGTTGCGGAATCTTCCGAACACTTTGCCGTAATGAGCGGTCCGCCAATTTCAGGGGAAGCCGGAGCGCTTAACTGGTCACCGATCGAACACGGCGAATTGGTTATCTTAAGCGCAGACGGGATGAAAAGAATTCCTGATTTCACGAAGAAAAAAACCGAACTCTATGTTAAAGCTAAAAAATTCAAGGTACTCCGCGCTTTCCCGAATCCGTTTAACAGTTACGTAATAGTGGATGTGGAAATACCGGAGGATGAAAAGGCCACTTATGCTGTGTATAATCTTGCAGGAAAATTGGTTTCCTACGGTATCATTCCATCCCGAAAGCAATCTATGCAGTGGCACCCGGAAAATAGATCTGGCAATCCTCTTCCCTCAGGATCTTACGTTATCCGAATAACTGCCGGCGGAAAAGATATCCGTCAAAAAGTACTTTATTTGAAATAACACACCCTCCCGACCAAAGTAAGGGTGTGTTAATCTTTGCTTAAAAACGGAAAAATTCTATCCCGAATCGGCTGAATGTAGCGTGGATTTTCAAGCAGTGAATTATAGGAAAAAAGAGAAATACCCCGAAAACGCGTGATGCTGGAATAGGTTACTTTATCAGCTGCATCCAGAGACGGCTGATTGTAGGTGGCAATTCCCATGATAATATTATCACGGTACTTTGCCGGAAGATGCTCATACATAATATCAACGTTTCCGGCGAATTCGCGAAGGTCCGGCGTATAGTTCATAGGCATCGCCACATCAAGATATCCAGCCGCAAGCCACACATCCCATTCCTGAAGAAATACATTTCGCGCTTTGTAGAGGTTGGGTTTAACCGCTGCCGAAAGTTTGCACTCAGGACGAATATCGTTCAGCATCAGACTGACATCCCGTACAAATCTAGTTATCGCCTGCCTACGGTAATCAGACCATTCCGCATGCGCCTGCCGTTCTGCATATTCCGGCGCAAGATCCGATGTACGGCTTCCGGGAAGCGATCCACCTTTATTCAGGTAAGCGGCAACCGCGGATGCATTTCGTCCGTAGCCGCTGTTGTGGTAACGGACATAGTCTAGATGGATTCCATCGAGTTCATATTTTGCTGCCAGTTCTCTGAAAACGCTGAGCAAATACCTGTTCACTTCCGGATGATGCGGTGCGAGATAAAATCCTTCGTCGCCGTTCGCCGGCGAATATTTGCGAATGTCTGCCGGTACAGAAACTCTTCCGTCACCGTTGGAATCCAGCCAGTCAGAATTGGTAAAAAGAATATGGTCTCTCTGTACCGGAACCTCATTTTTAGACCAAATCAAATACGTATTCACCCACGCATGCACTTTGATACCGCGCAGTTTTGCCTTTAAAATGATATCAGCCAGCGGATCAAAATTTTCATCTTCTATCAGATTGCTTCTCGGAACAATGTCCGACCGGTAATAGGCGTCTCCCCTGCCTCTCACCTGGACGAGAATATGATTGAATCCGTTTTTATCTGCGAAATTGACAGCGTCCGATATTTTCTTTTCCGACGTCATTGCGTCCCGAACAATCCATAAATACCGGTGCTGAAAGAGCGACACTTCCGCCTGAATATTTTCAGCTAAAAAAAGAAGGGCAGCCACTACAGCCGCCCTTCCGAAAATTAACCGTATTTTCATGGAATTAATCTTTGTCACCTTTAGACTTTTTTTTCGGTTTTTCTTGAGCTTCATCCGATACGTCAACGCCGTTCATTCCGACGAATTCGATCAGCGAAACAGATGCCCTGTCGTTATCCCGAAATCCCAATTTCGTGATTCGCGTGTATCCGCCGGGGCGGTCGGCAAATTCCGGTGCAATTTCGTGCACCAATTTATGCACCGCTTCCTTGCGCGGAAGGATCTTCATCAGCTGGCGAACCGTATTCAAATCCGGGTTCCTCGCCTTTGTGATGAGAGGCTCAATGAACCGGCGAAGTTCCTTTGCTTTCGCATCGGTAGTTTTGATCTTCCGATGTTCAATCAGGTTTACGGCCATGTTGCGCATGGTCGCTTTCCTGTGCGAAGGATTCCGTCCGAGAATGCGCCCTTTTTTGAGGTGCCTCATTTAGACGTCTTCCTTGAGGTAATCATCAACATCCATGCCGAATGAAAGTCCCATACCATCGAGCTTTTCGATCAGCTCAGTCAGAGATTTCCGTCCGAAGTTTTTGTACTTCAGCATCTGGGCTTCCTCTTTGCTCACAAGCTCATAAATGTATTTGATGCCGGCGGCCTGCAGACAGTTGTGCGAACGGACGGAAAGTTCCATTTCATCAATGGTCCGTTTCAGCAGATCGCGGATCTGAAGCATTTCCTCATTCACGCCTTCGCTGACTTCAAGCACTTCCGGTTTTGAAATAGCTTCAATTGCCTGCAGATGCTCAATCAAAACTGAGCTGGAATAACTCACAGCATCTTTTGGTGTGATGGATCCGTCTGTTTCAACTTCCATGGTTAAAATTTCAATCGGCTCTTTCGCGCCGGGAACAGGATTCACGCTGAACGTTACATTCCGTACCGGATTAAAAATGCTGTCAATCGCAACCATGCCGATCGGTGCATTCGGAAGATCATTATCATCTGCCGAAACATATCCGAGGCCGATTCCAACACGGATTTCCATGTCAAATGTAGCTGAAGAATTCAGGTCAGTGATATAATGGTCCGGATTCAAAATTTCAAACTGATCGCTGGCTTTCTGAATGTCAGCGGCGGTAAAGGTTTTCTTTCCTTTCATCTTCACTCGGACCTTGTCCGGGTTATTGTCCATGAGTTTAAAGCGTACACCTTTCAGGTTCTGAATGATGTCCATCACATCTTCTTTAACGCCCTTGATGGTTGAGAATTCATGCAGGACACCGTCCATTTTGATATTGGTGATTGCGGCGCCCGGGATGCATGTCATTAGCACACGCCTGAGCGCATTTCCGATCGTAACCGCGTAACCTCTGTCCAGCGGCTTCACGCTGAATTTACCGTACGTATCGGTAAGCGACTTTTTTTCAAATTCAATTTTCAGATCTAGATCAATAGCCATGATGTATTTCCTTTATGTGTTAATTATTTTGAATACAGCTCAACAATAAGCTGTTCGTTAACTGTTAATTCCATGTCGTCGCGTTCAGGCACCGCTAAAAAAGTCCCTGTCATTTTGGCTTTATCAAGTTCAAGCCACGGAAGTGCGATATCTCCCTTAATTCTTTTTAGCGAATCCAGTATAACATCCATTTTCCTGCTTTTGTCACGGACTTGGATTTCGTCTCCTGATTCCACCTGAAATGATGGAATATTTGTTTTCTTCCCGTTCACCAGGAAATGTGCATGGCTCACCATTTGCCTTGCCTGCGTTCTGGATGATGCAAATCCAAGGCGGTAAACCACATTGTCCAGGCGTGATTCCAATAGCTGAAGAAGGTTTGTTCCGGTTTCGCCTTTCATTCCTTCCGCTTTCTGAAAATAATTGCGGAATTGTTTTTCGAGCACACCGTACATGTATTTCACTTTTTGCTTTTCCTGAAGCTGCTCGCCATATTTCGATATCCTTCTGCGGCGCGTCGGTCCGTGTTGACCCGGTGTGTACGGTTTCCTGTTTAACAAGCGGTCGTACTTCGGATTTCCGAAAATATTTTCCCCGAATTTCCGTACAAGTTTTCCTCTCGATGCAGAAGATTTAGTAGCCATCTTAGACCCTCCGCCTTTTCGGAGGCCTGCAGCCGTTATGCGGCAACGGAGTAACATCCTGAATAGATGCAATCTCAAGTCCTGCTACCGACAGAGCACGAATAGCTGATTCGCGGCCGGATCCCGGTCCTTTTACTTTTACATCAACACTCAAAAGTCCGAGCGCCATTCCTTCCTTTGCCACATCACTCGCAGCCTGCGTCGCGGCGAATGCAGTACTTTTCCGTGATCCCCTAAACCCGGCAGTTCCCGCCGTTTTCCAGGCAATCACATTTCCGGTTTTGGTTGTAAGCGTAATATGGGTATTGTTAAACGTTGCTTTAATATGCGCAACGCCGGCAGGCTCAACCTGCGCTTTTTTCTTTTTACCCTTTGTTGGTTTATCAGCCAATGAATTTATCCTTTCTTATCGACAGTGCTTTTTCCGAGCCCAACCGTGCGTTTTCTTCCCTTTCGGGTACGCGCATTTGTTTTGGTCCTTTGCCCGTTTACAGGCATTCCGCGGCGGTGGCGAAGTCCTTTATAACTTCCAATATCTTTCAAGCGCTTCACATTCATGGAAACGGTAGTTCTCGATTCACCTTCCACAATGATCCCAAGATCAGTGATGGCGGTCCTGAGAGCAGTCACCTGATCTTCGCTTAGGTCTTCTACCCTTGCTTCAGGGTCTACCTTCGCTTCTTCACAAATTTTAAACCCGGTTGTCGGTCCAATTCCGTAAATGTAACTCAGGGAATAAGGAACCTTCTTGTTCCGGGGAATATCAATTCCAGCAATACGTGCCACTGCCTTCTCCTAGCCTTGCCTTTGTTTATGTTTAGGATTGACGCAAATCACCAGCACCACACCTTTGCGGCGGACGATCTTGCACTTTTCACAAATTTTCTTAACGGATGCTCTTACTTTCATTTTATTTATTCCGATATGTAATGCGTCCACGGGATAAATCGTACGGTGAAATCTCAAGCGTTACCACATCTCCGGGAAGAATTTTGATGTAATGCATTCTCATTTTCCCGCTGACATGCGCCAGAACTTCGTGCGCTGTTTCCCCGATTTCAACTTCCACTCTAAACATTGCGTTTGGTAATGTTTCCTTAATAATTCCTTCAACTGTTATCGGCTGTTCCTTGGCCATTACGCCTGTCCTTGTGTGAGGATCTGCGGTCCGTCCGCAAGAATGGCGATGGTATTTTCAAAATGGGCCGAGGACTTTCCATCCACAGTTTTAATTGTCCAGCCATCTGAATCTGTAAAAACTTCTTTTTCACCAAGATTGATCATCGGTTCGATCGCAAGGCACATACCTTCTTTTAATTCATGTCCCTGCCGCGGAAGGCCGAAATTAGGCACCTGCGGTTCTTCGTGAAGTTCGGTGCCGATGCCGTGCCCAACAAGCTCCCGAACCACGGAATATCCCTTTTCTTCCGCAAAGGTTTGAATGGCGTGCCCAATATCCGATACAAAATTTCCCGGCCGTGCCTTATCGATGCCGATGAACATGGCTTCCCGTGTGGCTTCCAGCAATGCCTGTTTTTCATCGGAAACATTGCCGACTGCAAATGTTCTTGCGGCGTCACCGTAGTAGCCGCTTTTTTCCGCGCCGCAGTCTATGCCGACTATTTGGCCTTCTTCCAGAACCCTTTCGGACGGAATTCCGTGCACCACTTCGTCTTCAACGGATACGCAGAGCGTTGCCGGAAATCCTAGGTATCCTTTGAAAGCCGGACGCGCATTTCTTGAGCGGATAAATTCTTCGGCCATGGCATCCAATTCCAGTACGCTTGCGCCAGGCTTCACATGATCAGAAAGCATATCCAATGTATCGCCGACGATCTGGCAACTTTCCGCCATCAATTCAATTTCTTTTTTGGAACGAATGCGAACCATTACATCCGCCTCCGTCCACGTATTTTTCCTTTGGAAAGAAATCCGTCATAATGCCGCATCAATAAATGCGACTCAATCTGCTGCAGTGTATCCAGCGCAACACCAACAATAATCAATAAACTTGTGCCTCCGAAAAAAGAAGCAAGATCGTATCCGACATCCATCGTTTGCATCAGGATGTACGGAAACACCGCAATAAATGCGAGAAAAAATGATCCGGGCAGCGTGACTCTCGTAAGGATGTTGTCAATATATTCCGCCGTTTTCTTCCCCGGACGAATTCCCGGAATGAATCCGCCGTTCTGCTTCATCTGGTTCGAAACCTGAACGGGATCCAGCGCTATCGCTGTGTAAAAGTAGGTAAAGAAAACGATCATGGATCCGAATACGAACCAGTAGAACGGGTGGTCAAATGAAAACCATCTCATCACTCCCTGCATGAAAGGGCTGTCGCTGAAAAATGTGGCAACTGTGCTTGGGATAAACATTATGGACTGGGCAAAAATAATCGGCATAACGCCGGCGGTGTTAACCCGCAGAGGAATATGAGTGGATTGTCCGCCGTACACTTTTCTGCCGACAACACGCTTGGCATACTGAACGGGGATTTTTCGTGTGCCCTGTGTAATCAGCACCACAAATCCAACAATCAGGAACATGATTCCAATCAAAATAAGTTCCGCAAGAATTCCTCTAACTTCCTCCTGAATCAGCGTTATTTCGCTTAAAATAACATTCGGCAGTACGGATACAATTCCAATCATAATTACCAGAGAAATTCCGTTTCCAATTCCTCTTTCAGTGATGCGTTCACCTAGCCACATCAGAAGAATGACGCCAGTTACTAAACTGATCACACCTGTAAAAGTGAATCCAAATCCGGGGTTTATGACGACGGACTGGCCGCCCGCTGTCATGGACGGAAGGAATACGGCAACAACGCCGTAGGACTGCATGGTCGCTATCAGCACGGTTCCGTATCGTGTTATTTGGGTAATCTTTTTTCTTCCGGCTTCGCCTTCCTTTTGCAGTCTCTGGAAATACGGTACAACGGTTCCCATCAGCTGAATGATAATAGAAGCCGAAATGTAAGGCATGATTCCGAGCGCAAACAGGGTTGCTTTCTGGAAAGCACCGCCGGCAAATAAGTCATATAAACCGAATAGGGTGTTTTGGAAATCTGCCACGGCAAGCGCAAGCACTTCTCCATTAATTCCGGGAATAGGAATATGCGCGCCAATACGGACAATGATCAGAATCCCCAGTGTAAAAAGGATTCTGTTCCGCAGCTCAGGAATACTGAAAATATTGCGAATCTTGTCAATCACTGAACAATTGCCTCCCCGCCGGCATCCGTAATTTTTTTAGATGCTGCTTCACTAAACGCGGTTGCGGTTACTTTTAATGCTTTTGTCAGTTCGCCGTTTGCCAGCACTTTTACCGGTTTCAAAGCGGAACGGATCAGTCCGTGCTCTTTCAGAACAAAAGAGTCAATTTCTTTTGATCCACATTTTTCCAAATCACTCACATTAACAATTTGAAATCTGTTGCGGAATTTGAAGTTTGAAAATCCGCGCATCGGAAGCTGTCTCTGAAGCGGCATTTGCCCGCCTTCAAACCACGGACGCCGTTTGCTTCCGCTTCTTGAATGATAACCGTTATGCCCGCGTCCGGCTGTTTTGCCGAGGCCGCTTCCCGGTCCGCGTCCCTTCCGTCTTTTGGATTGGGTCGCGCCGGATGCCGGTTTTAATTCACCAAGCTTCATGCGTCTTCTACCTTCAATAAATATGCAATTTTGTTTATCATGCCTCGGATAGCCGGCGTGTCTGTCTTCACAACAGTCTGATTCATTTTTCGTAGACCAAGTGCATCCAGCGTCTGCTTAGCCGCAGGCTTGTAGCCAATCCGGCTTTTAATCTGCGTAATTTTGATCTGGTCTTTTTTCGCCATTTTAGGATCCAAACACTTCTTTAATTTTCATGCCGCGCTTGTTTGCTACGGTCACTGCATCCCGCAGAGATTTCAAAGCAGTGAGTGTTGCTTTTACAACATTCAGCGAATTACTTGATCCATACCGCTTGGTAAGAATATTCTGAATACCAACCTGTTCCATCACGGATCGTACCGCCGCGCCTGCGATGATCCCGGTTCCCGGCGCTGCCGGTTTCAGCATCACTTTGCTGGCGCTGTATTTTGCCGTGATTTTATGCGGAATCGTTCCATTGATAACCGGAATACGAACCAAATTCTGTTTTGCATCTTCTTTCGCCTTGCTGATGGAAGACATAACTTCATTGGCTTTTCCTTGGCCGATGCCGACATGGCCTTTCCCATCGCCAACAACCACGATCGAAGCGAAACGAAACCTCTTTCCGCGCGCAGTTACCTTCGCAACACGATTGACGCGAACAACGGTTTCTTCTCTTAATTCTAATTCTGCTGGATTAATCATTGCCATCTGTGATGCTCCTTAAAAATCCAATCCTTCTTCACGCACCGCTTCTGCAAGTACTTTCACTCGTCCGTGATAGGGATATCCATTCCTGTCAAAAACAACTTTGCTGATCTTTGCTTTTGATGCTTTTTTGCCTAATGCTGCGCCGACAAGTTTACTCTTATCCATTTTGGAAGACGATTTAGCTATGTCTTTCTGCAGGTCCTTATCTTTGGAAGAAGCAGACACAAGCGTCTCTCCCTTTATATCATCAATAATCTGAGCAGAAATATTTTTCAGGCTCCGATGCACCACAAGGCGCGGGCGCAGTGCGTGCAGCGGTTTACTGCGATTCCGCCTGCGGGCGCTTTTAATTTTTATTCTTGATTCGCGGCTCATTATGCTGTGGTGCCTCCGACTGTTTTACCCTGTTTGCTTCGTACATATTCGCCTTTGTAACGAACACCTTTCCCTTTATACGGCTCGGGTTTCCTGAAAGAACGAATCTTTGCGGCAACTTCACCCACAAGCTCTTTCACATGTCCGGTCACTTTAATGTCGGTTCGCTTTGCTTCAATGGTAATGCCTTCCGGCGGCTCAAAAATAATGTCATGCGAATATCCAAGCTGCAGGACAAGACGTTTTCCCTGCATATTTGCCTGATATCCTACACCGATAATTTCCAGTTCTTTCGAAAATCCTTCGGAAACG
>JASLML010000046.1 GCA_030746535.1 Fidelibacterota bacterium | reverse complement strand
TGGTTGATAAAGGGAAAGACCGCCCGAATTTCAGCTTAGCGGATTTTATTGCTGAAGCGGATGATTATATTGGAACATTCGCAGTAACAGCCGGCCACGGAATAGAAGCACTAGTTAAAGAGTTTGAGAATCAGCAGGATGACTATAATGCAATCATGGCTAAGGTTTTGGCTGACCGCCTGGCTGAGGCGCTGGCCGAAAGATTGCATCAGCGGGTGCGTATGGAATTTTGGGGATATGCTGCGGATGAATCGCTGGATAACGAAGCACTGATCAAGGAAAAATATCAGGGTATCCGGCCAGCGCCGGGCTATCCTGCATGTCCGGATCATGCTGAAAAAGATAAGATCTGGAAATTATTGGATGTGGAAAAACATACCGGAATTACGCTTACCGAAAGCCATGCCATGTATCCGGCAGCCTCTGTGAGCGGATGGTACTTCACGCATCCGCAATCGCGCTATTTTTCGGTTAGTGGAAATTGACCTTAAGTCTGTAATGGTGAAAGGGCTAAGTTTCGCCCTATGAATTCTGAACTAGCACTCGCGAAAGAAGCCGCCATCGAAGCCGGCGGTGTCATCATGAACTACTATAAAGCTGATTATGAGATTAGTGATAAAGGGTATCATAATCCCGTTACCACTGCCGACCATGTAGCTGATACACGCCTAAAAGAAATACTGACGGAAGCGCGTCCGGATTACGGCTGGCTTTCCGAAGAGACCGTTGATTCTGAAGAGAGGCTGCATAAAGAACGGGTTTGGGTGGTTGACCCGCTGGATGGCACCAAAGAATTTATCGAAGGTATTCCTCAATTCGTGGTTAGCGTAGCGCTGGTGGAGGATGCACAGCCGATTGTAGGTGTTTTATACAATCCGGTTTCCGGGGAAACGTTTACTGCCGCCAAGGGGCAAGGGGCCTTTCTCAACGGAGAACAGATTCGATGCACAGCAGCAGAAAATGTGGGCGACATGGTTATCCTCAACAGCCGCTCCGAAACACGGCGCGGGCTGTGGCAGCCCTTTGAAGGCACATTCGGTGAACAGAAAGCGATTGGTTCTGTGGCCTATAAATTGGGGCTTACGGCAGCCGGCAGAGCTGATATTTTTGCATCCCTCAGGCCAAAGAATGAATGGGACATTTGCGCCGGAAACTGCATCATCAGCGAATCAGGAGGAAAACTGATTGACCTGAAAGGGAATCGTGTTAGTTTCAATCAGGAAAAGACACTGATAGAACCGGGGTTGATTGCCGGTGAAAAGCATGCAGTTGATCAAACGTTTAACATTCTGACTAAGAAGAATAATTGATATGCCAGCAATTCCAAAAGATGCAATCAAATGCTTAGATAAAGGTTTTGTGCGCCTGGTGGATTCCATGGGGGGAGACAATGCCATTGTGCAGGCGGCCCGTGTTTCGTACGGGAAAGGCACCTCCAAAATTTCACAGGATCGCGGCCTGATCCGCTATCTTATGCGGCACCGCCACACTACACCCTTCGAAATGGTAGAATTCAAATTTCACTGCAAAATGCCGATCTTTGTTGCACGTCAGTGGGTGCGCCACCGTACGGCCAATATCAATGAATATTCTTTGCGTTATTCGGAGGCAAGAGATGATTTCTACTACCCCGATCCAAAGCATATCCAATACCAAAGCGCTCTGAATAAGCAGGGACGCTCGGGCAAGGTACCCAAGGAACTCACCGATAAGGTGCTCGCATATTTCACTGAAATGTCAGAACGCAGTTTTAAAATGTACAAGGAATTAAATGATGCCGGTCTGGCGCGGGAATTGATTCGTGCCATTCTGCCGGTGAATTTGTATACCGAATGGTACTGGAAGAATGATTTACACAACCTTCTTCATTTTATAGGGCTCAGGTCTGACAGCCATGCTCAGTACGAAATTCGCGTCTATTCCGATGCCATGGCAGATTCGGTGAAGAATGTTGCGCCTTTTGCATGGGAAGCCTATCAGGATTATGTGGTCAGCGGACTGCGTTTTTCAAAGATTGAACAGGGCATTTTGGAGAAGCGTCTTCCTGCTCGTGTCATTGATGACATTCTGGAAGACCTTGCTTACCAGATTACGGCAACACTTCACCATAATAAACCAAGAAAGAATGAAGATTTGTATCCGCTCTACAAGAAGCAGGGTGGCAGCGATGCGAAAGGTGATTTCCAATTAAAGTGGGAATCCGGCGAGATTGATACAGGGAATGTGCGGGAACTCAGGGAATTCAGGTCCAAACTAAAGAAGTTGAGAAAGTAACCACAAATACCCAAAGTACAGGGAATGGAATGACTATCTTGTTACTAAATATACTCTGAGGTTTCTGTGGCTGATTCAAATGCAGGCCACCGCCAACGTCTCCGGGACAAATTCTTAAAAAGCGGTCTCGAGGGATTCCACGATTACGAAATCATCGAACTGCTCCTTACATTGGGCACCCCCCGAACAGACTGCAAAACTCCCGCCCGCGATGCACTGAAAACATTTGGTTCCCTGAAAGCCGTACTGGAAGCTAATCCTTCCGAACTTCAATCGATCAAAGGAATTGGAAAAAATAACGTATTCGGATTGAAAATCACACAGGCAGTGTCGCGCCGGTATCTGGAAGACCGCATCATTGACGCGGATTTTGTCCGCTCATCGGATGAAGTGATTGACTACCTCAGGCACAATTTAAGAGACAAAAACAGGGAAACATTTATCGCCATATACCTGAATGGCAGAAATCAGGTCATCAAGATGGAAGCATTGTTTGAGGGGACGCTCACCACATCAGCCGTGTATCCGAGAGAGGTGGTAAAGCGTGCCCTAGATCATGATGCCGCCGCGCTTGTTTTTGCGCACAACCATCCCAGCGGAAATCCGAATCCGAGCGAGGACGATCTTTCCATCACAAAAAAACTGAAAGATGCGGCTGAGGCTATTGACATATCCATTCATGACCATCTCATTATTGCAGGGAATGATGTGTATTCATTCGCAGATCACGGGTTGATTTAGGTTACCACAGAGGGCGCAGGATAAAAAAATTAACACGAAAATCATTTTTTATATTCCGATCAAATTAGAATTTAGAGCCTAAATTCACCTCTGTGTCCTCTGTGGATCAGTGGTAAATAAATCATGTCAATATTCAACCGAGAAGACGCCATTGATAAAAATTTCACCGCCCGTGTGAAATCCGGCACCTTGCCGCCTCCGCAGTCAGCAACAGCCATTTCCGAAGCAGATACAAATCCCGCGGAATTGATTGGACTGTTTGAATCTCAGGTTTTCAGCCGCCACATGGACCTGCGCGCTAGGCTGATGAAAGAGGAAGGAAAATGCTTTTACACGATCGGCAGTTCCGGGCACGAAGGTAATGCTGTTTTCGGGAATGTATTTCCTTTTACTGATATGGCATTCCTGCATTATCGCAGCGGCGCGTTTTTCATTGAGCGTTCTCGTCAAGTTCCGGGCTCAAGTCCTCTTTATGATCTTGGGCTGTCATTCACGGCCTCTGAAGAAGATACGGTCAGCGGAGGAAGGCACAAGGTGATAGGAAGCAAGGAACTAAACATTCCGCCCCAAACGAGCACGGTTGCAAGCCACATTCCAAAGGCTGTCGGCGCCGCGCTTTCTATAGACCGCGCGAAAGATCTGGACATTCCGGAAAGAAACCTGAAGGATGACAGCATCATTCTCTGCAGTTTCGGTGACGCCAGTGTAAACCATGCTGCGGCGCTCAGCGGATTCAATACAGCAGGCTGGGCCGTGAAACAGGGCGGGCATGTTCCCATCGTTTTTATCTGCGAAGACAACAATTTTGGGATTTCGGTACCGACTCCCGAGGGTTGGATTCGCGATTCCTTTTCTTCCAAATCAGGATTTGAATATATTGCCTGCGACGGCTTGAACATCCTGGATTTGATTAAGGCATCAAAGGAAGCGGAAGCTTTCTGCAGGAAAAATCGCACTCCCGTCTTTTTGCACATGAAAACGGTTCGGCTGATGGGGCATGCCGGATCAGACATTGAAGCAGGATACCGCTCACAGAAAGAAATCGAGAAGTCGGAATTCCACGATCCGCTTTTGCATTCGGTACGAATCCTGCTAGAAAACAGATTCCTTTCAGCGGAAGAAATTGTAAAGCTGTACGAAAATGCAAGATCAAACGTCAAGCATGTCTGCGAATCAGCCGCTCTTCGCCCGAAACTGGACTCGGCTGAAAAAGTAATGGAATCGCTGACTGCGAATCTTGATCGGCGGTCTGCGCCGAAATTACGGTCCAAAAAAGACCGCGAATCCGCGTTTGGGAAAGAATTCAAACGGCTCAGTAAACCCCAGCACATGGCAAAACTGATCAACTATACGCTGAAAGACCTCATGCTTCGCTATCCGAATACGCTGGTGTTTGGTGAGGATGTTGCGCAAAAAGGCGGTGTGTACCATGTTACTGCGGATTTGTATTCCCAGTTCGGTGTCCGCCGCGCTTTCAACAGTCCGCTGGATGAAACATCCATCATCGGTTCCGCGGTCGGATTTGCGCACAACGGATTTGTGCCGATTCCGGAAATTCAGTTTCTTTCGTATTTCCACAATGCGGAAGACCAGCTTCGCGGAGAAGCGTCCACGCTGCCCTTTTTCTCAGAAGGGCAGTACACGAATCCGATGGTTCTACGCATCCCGGGGCTGGCTTATCAGAAAGGGTTTGGTGGACATTTTCACAACGATAATTCGCTTGCAGTCTTTCGTGATCTTCCCGGAATCATTCTTGCCTGTCCGTCCAACGGATTGGATGCCGCGCGCATGCTTCGGACCGCAGTTAGGGTAGCGTACGAAAACGGCCGGGTAACGGTTTTTATAGAGCCTATAGCGCTTTACATGACAAAAGATCTGCATGCGTCCAAGGATGGGAAATGGAATTTTGAATATCCGGATCCGAAGGAAGAGATACCTGTCGGTGATTTCGGTACTTACGGAAACGGGAAGGCGCTTACAATCATTACATACGGAAACGGACTCTACCTTTCGCTGCAGGCGCAGAAAGAGATTGAAAAGAAGTTAAAGAAAAAAATCAAAGTGATCGACCTTCGCTGGCTGTCGGACATTCATGTGCCGAAACTTCTGAAAGCAGTCGGTACCTGTAAACATGTCCTGATTGTGGATGAATGCCGCCGGTCTGGCTGCCACGGAGAAGGGCTGTTCATCCGCCTTACGGAAGCATCTACAAAACCGCTCAATATTAAACTGCATGCAGCGGAAGACAGCTTTATTCCTTTGGGCAAAGCGGCAACCGTAACATTGCCGAGCAAAGAATCGATTACCAAAAATGCGCTAGAGATGGTGAATGGGTAAAATACGCATTGTTGTCATCTGTCCCGGACGCGGTACCTACACCCGCGAAACGTCCGGTTACCTAAAGGCTAACGGTGCGCCGGCTCAAAGTCATACTACTTGGATGGACGAACAGCGCAAAGCCGCCGGATTGCAGACGCTTACCGAATTAGACTCCCAGCCATTCAAAACAAAGATTCACATGGCGGGTGAGCATGCATCGGCGCTTATTTACACCTGCAGTCTTGCCGATTTTCTATCCATCGATCAGAGCAAATATGAGATTGCGGCCGTTACGGGAAATTCGATGGGCTGGTACAGCGCCCTTGCGCTGGGCGGATCGCTTTCCGTTGAAAACGGGTATAATCTGATTCAAACCATGGGATCCATGATGGCCGGCGGTACGATTGGCGGACAGATCATTTATCCAATCGTTGACGAAAAATGGCAGATTGATGAGTCCAAAAAAAACATGGTAACGGCTGAAATCGAAAAAGCAGGCTCCTATGTATCCATTTATCTCGGTGGTTACTTGGTCATTGGCGGCGAACAATCCTCTTTGGATAAATTGCTGAAATCGCTACCGGCCCATGGCAAATATCCATTGCAGCTTCCATACCATGCCGCATTTCATACGCCGCTTATGGAGTCTGTCTCCAAAAAGGCAAAAGCAATGATATCCGAATCCATGTTTCAAAAACCAAGCGTTCCGCTGGTGGACGGCCGGGGACACATCTGGTCACCTTTTTCTACGGACACAGCGAAACTGGTTGATTATACACTGAACCATCAGGTGACTAAAACCTACGATTTCACAGCTTCGGTGTCTGCAGCAATAAAGGAATTCTGTCCTGATAAAATGGTGCTTCTCGGACCCGGAAATACGCTAGGCGGCGCAGTTGGCCAAATTCTTATCGAAAACAATTGGCTCGATATCGATTCAAAAAAATCATTTTCCAAAAGGCAGGAATCCGAACCGTATTTAATTTCCATGGGAATGGAAAAACAACGAAAAATGGTATGCTGACCAATCGTAAAATTGAGATCCTAGACTCTACCCTTCGTGAAGGGGAACAAACCCCCGGTGTCTCGTTTACGCTGGACCAAAAGGTAGCTTTGGCCAAACGGCTGGATGCCTTTGGTGTGGATTTTATCGAATTGGGTCATCCCGCCGTTTCTCCCGATGTGTATGAAGCGGTGGATGTGCTGAATGGTCTTGAGCTCAACGCCAAAAAAATGGCCCATGGCCGTGCCGCAAAATCGGATATTAATGATTCCGCTGCCATCGGCGTTCCGTGGTTGGGCATTTTCTTCGGAACATCACCCATCAGCCTGAAACATAAATTCAATGTGGATCGAAAAGCGGCCCTTCAGCGGATCGAAACTGCTGTGAAATACGGGAAGGACAAAGGGCTTCGACTCCGCTTTACCGCTGAAGACGCCAGCCGAACAGATATTGATTTTTTGATCCAGGTTGGTGAATTGGTTCAGTCCTGCGGTGCCGACCGATTCAGCCTGGCGGACACGGTGGGCTGTCTGACTCCAACCAAAACAAAAGCATTGGTGGGCCGAATCGTGAAAGAAGTTGATATGCCGGTTCATGTCCATTGCCATAATGACTTTGGCATGGCAACGGCCAATGCATTATCTGCATTGGAAGCCGGGGCACAATGCGCGGATGTGGCTGTGAATGGTTTAGGCGAACGGTGCGGTTTGCCGCCGTTGGCGGAAATAATTTCAGCTTTGGTGAATATTTATAAGGTGAACGGCAACTGGGAATTGGGATTGATCCCGGGATTGACAGAATTGGTCACATCCTTTTCCACATTGGATGCCAAAGCCAATCAGCCGGTAGTTGGGAAAAATGCATTTTCCCACAAAGCAGGACTCCACGTAAAAGCAGTGGTGAAGGATCCCCGTTCCTACGAAGCAATGTCGCCTGAGTCATTCAATCGTGAAAGAAAGTTGGTAATTGATAAATACACAGGTCGAGCCGCCATAGAAAACAAATTTGAATCCTTCGGGATTACACTAAAAAAGTCGGATGTGAATTCGCTACTGAAGCTGATCAAATCCAAACCGGAAAAGGTTGAATGGACAGACAATGAGTTGATTTCTCATGCGAAATCATTCGGTATTGAGGTGTAATTTCCACTCCAATTTTTAAAGGAAAATCATGAAACAATACGGTCCAGACTATTACAATATAACCGATCTGCTCAGCGAAGAAGAATTGTTAATCCAACAAACTGCTCATGATTTTGTCCAAACAGAATTTATGCCCGTCATAAATGAACATTATGAAAACGCTACTTTTCCCATGGAACTGGTCCCCAAATTGGGCGAACTGGGCTTCATGGGCTCATCTCTGCCGGAAGAGAGCGGTGGTGCCGGCGTGAGCAATGTGGCTTATGGGCTGATTCTGCATGAGTTGGAACGGGGCGATTCGGGACTGCGCTCCTTTGCCAGCGTGCAAGGCGCACTGGTCATGTATCCCATTCATGCCTATGGTTCTGACGAACAAAAAGCGAAGTGGCTTCCGGCCTTGGGCTCCGGGGAAAAGATCGGCTGTTTTGGGCTCACAGAGCCGAACTTCGGATCCAATCCTGGCGGCATGGTAACAAAAGCTGTCAAGGACGGCGATGAATGGGTCATCAATGGCAATAAAATGTGGATTACCAACGGTTCGGTGGCGGATGTTGCTGTGGTATGGGCCAAAGATGAAGAAGGAATTGTTCGCGGTTTTCTGCTGGAAAAGGGAATGGAAGGTTTTTCTGCACCAGTACAGCATGGAAAGTTGAGTTTGCGGGCTTCGGTCACATCAGAGCTGGTCATGGAAAATGTGCGGGTACCAGATTCAGCGCGATTACCAAACATTGAAGGGTTGAAAGGCCCCTTAAGCTGTCTGACGCAGGCTCGCTATGGTATTTCCTGGGGCATGGTGGGCGCCGCAACGGATTGCTACAATACAGCACTAGATTATTCCAAAGATCGTAAACAATTTTCCAAGCCCATCGGCGGATACCAGTTAACTCAGGCCAAACTGGCAGATATGGTTACCCGGATCACTGAGGCCCAGCTATTGGTCTATAGGTTAGGACAATTAAAGGATGAAGGTACCATGACCTTTCAGCAGGTTTCCATGGCAAAACGGAACAACTGTGCTATGGCGCGGGATATTGCTAAAACGTCCAGAGAAATTTTAGGGGCGAACGGCATAACGGAGGATTATTCACCCATCCGTCACATGGCCAATATTGAGTCGGTCTATACCTATGAAGGGACCCACGAGATGCATACGCTCATTATCGGCCAGCAAGAAACAGGGATGGCTGCCTACGATTCTTGATGTATGTAAACCTTGCAAAATCGTAGGGCTTCCGCAAGGTTTAAAGCGGATTTACTTTTTACTGAACGTATAAAACAGTCCTGCGAAAACAATCCATACACCAGATTCTACAAATTGGGCGGTTGATGCTGGTAACGCATCGGTGGCCACGTGGTAGATATTCATGGTTACCGGAAGTAAGGCAATTATGACATAGGCGAACCCGGCCTTGTGCAGGTCATCGCCTAGCCAGGCAGGCAGCATCCAGGTAACTATGAGCATAGATGCATAGGCCACAATCATAAACTGTATAAACAGTTTGATTTCATCAGTGAGTGTCATGCCATAGCCTTCCAACATAGCTGCCGGTGCAACCAACATCATCGTAGTCATCAATGCACCGATACCAAAATAAATACGAAATACGAGTTTGAGGTTCATTTTGTTCTCCCCTAGTTATTCTTTAATGATTAAAAGAAATATAATCACGCAAAAATAAAGAAACTATATTTGTACAATACTAATGATTTGATATGTTTACATGATGATTCTTTGCAGATACGTAGCAATGAACCATCTTTGGTGTATAAATTGATGACCATGAAAAGAATAATTATAATAGATGATCCAATGATTAACGTTTATTGAGCTATGATATGAAGCGCAGGGATTTTCTAAAAACAGGCGCCATTGGCATAACTGCACCATCCATACTTATGAGCAGCGAAACAATCAAACCCAATATAGATGACCCAATCGTACTCTCAACATGGGCGCACGGCCTGCCGGCCAATGATGCTGCC
>JASLML010000045.1 GCA_030746535.1 Fidelibacterota bacterium | reverse complement strand
AGCGGAGTTTAGACTTACACTTAAGGTAATAGGAGACGATATAAGTACAGCATCCATCCCGGCGGTAACACCCATGCCTGTCGGTAAAATTCCGGCGCCGGCGTGCAGGCTGAATGGAATGACGAATGGATCTTTAAGTGAAATTACAAATGCTCCCCAGCCTTCCACCGATGAAAAATCTTCCTTCTTGGAATTTTTACCCGATGTTTGCCCGGCAAATAATCCAACACCTATAACGAATGGACCCTTTTCAATCGAGATGGGTGTACGGACGGCCATTCCAAAACTGGCAGCCGATTCATAATATCCGCTTTTAAAAACGGGAGATCCGTAAGTGCCACCGATAACCCAATTTTGGGCGGAAAGACAGGTCATCAAAACTAATGTTAAACACGTACTCTTAATAATTGATGCAGATTTCATATTTTTCCTCTTCAAAGTAATCAGCGAAGCCTAAGTGCAAATGAATCTAAATGGCAATTCATTAAATAGCGGCGATTTTGTAAGTTGAGCTCTGCAACAAGTTCAGTACAAGTTATGAAAACCATGGGTATAGTTCTAATTATGTTTTCAGTAACCCTGTCAGGAAACCAGAACAGGCTCACGGATGGTCCGTATGCGACGAGATCCGAAGTAATTGCCGTACATGGCATGGCGGCAACAAGCCAGCCGCTTGCCACTGCAACAGCAGTTGATATTTTAAAACAGGGAGGTTCTGCAGTGGACGCTGCAATAGCGGCAAATGCCATGCTTGGACTTACCGAACCCACGGGCTGCGGAATTGGAGGCGATCTCTTTGCCATTGTTTGGGATGCAAAATCAAAACGGCTGTACGGACTGAACGCAAGCGGAAGGTCTCCTAAATCACTCACACTGGAATGGTTCAGGGAAAACGGGTATAATAAAATTCCGTCCCACGGACCGCTGCCGGTGTCTGTTCCTGGTTGTGTGGACGGCTGGTTTGAACTGCATTCAAAATTCGGATCCCTTCCTATGAAAGAAGTGTTGGCACCAGCCATTCGTCACGCAGAAGAAGGATTTCCGCTAACAGAGGTGATTGCCTATTATTGGGGACGAAGCATTCGAATCCTGAAAGATTTTCCGGGGTTTTCAGACACCTTTATGCCGAACGGACGTGCTCCGAAAAAAGGAGAAATATTTTCCAACCCAAGACTTGCCAATACGTACAGAATCCTTTCCGAAAAGGGTCGGGATGCTTTTTACAAGGGTGAAATTGCCAATGGTATTGTATCCTACATCAAAGATCAGGGAGGATTCCTATCTATGGAAGATTTGGAAATGCATACATCCGAATGGGTTGATCCTGTTTCCACTACATACCGAGGATACGAATTGTGGGAACTCCCGCCAAACGGTCAAGGTATTGCCGCACTTCAAATTCTGAATAAGCTTGAGCCGTTCGACATTGCTTCTATGGGATTTGGATCGGCGGATTATATTCATCTTTTCACTGAAGCAAAGAAACTTGCATACGAGGATAGAGCGAAGTATTACGCGGACATGGATTTTTCAGATGTTCCGGTTGGTCAACTCATTTCAAAGAATTATGCAGAAAAGAGGATAAAACTCATCCGGATGGATTCTGCGGCAAATTCTTTTGAATCGGGAATCCTGAAGGAAGGAGATACCATTTATCTTACCACAGCAGATAAAGAAGGAAACATGGTTTCTCTTATTCAGAGTAATTTTCGCGGAATGGGATCGGGAATGACACCAGGGAATTTCGGATTTATCATTCAGGACCGAGGCGAATTGTTTTCACTTAAGAATGGACATCCGAATGTTTACGCACCGGGAAAGCGCCCGTTTCATACAATCATACCCGCCTTTGTCACAAAGGACGATGTTCCGGTAATGAGCTACGGTGTTATGGGCGGCGCAATGCAGCCGCAGGGACATGTTCAAGTATTAGTAAATATCATCGATTTTGGAATGAATCTTCAGGAAGCCGGTGATGCTCCGCGGATTCGCCACAGCGGAAGCTCTCAACCGACCGGTGAAGTTATGTCAGATGGAGGAACGGTTAACTTAGAGCACGGCTTTTCCGATGAAGTGATTCGTGAATTGGAAAAAAGAGGACATACAGTAAAAGTTGGCACCGGCGGATATGGAGGTTATCAGGCTATCATGTGGGATGCCGTAAACAATGTGTACATTGGAGCATCCGAATCAAGGAAAGACGGACACGCTGCAGGGTACTGATTCGAAAGTGAAATGTTTACAGGAAATCTACGCCGAAAAAAGCATCTGCTTCGGCTGCGGACCGGCAAATGATAAAGGTCTAAAAATCCGCAGTTTTGTTGCTGGCGATGAGGTGGTTGCTGATTGGACACCGGAAAAACACCACAAAGCATTTCCGGGTGTATTGAATGGAGGCATCATCGGTGTGCTTCTGGACTGCCACTGCAATTGGACAGCGGCATATTTTTTGATGAAAGAATCCGGAGAGGATGAAGCGCCTTCCACAGTAACGGCGGAATATTCCGTAAAACTTTTGCGGCCGACGCCAAGTGCGTCACCGGTTACGCTGTCGGCGGCATTGATTGCATTGGACGGCAGGAAGGCTGAAGTGGAAGGAAAACTTTCTTCAGATGGAAAAATTTGTGCGACTTGCACGGGAACTTTTGTATCGGTGGATCCGGGACATCCGGCTTATCACCGCTGGTAGATCAAGGAAAGGAATAACAATGAATATGCTGAGAAGAAGTATCGCGGTTCTTATGATTTTAACAGGAATGGCTGCTGCGCAAAATACTGTGATTCACTGCGGATCGCTGATAGACGGATCATCGGATAAGGCGGTGTCAAAAGTATCTGTTTTGATTTCGAACGGAGAAATAACGGATGTAGTGAAAGGCTTCAAAAAACCGGGGAAAGACGATACGCTGATTGATTTAAGTCAATACACAGTACTTCCGGGATTGATGGACATGCATGTACATCTTTCCGGTGAATCGAACCCCAAACGGTATATGGAACGTTTTACGATGAATTTGGATGATTATGCATTTCGTTCAATCATTTATGCGGAACGCACTTTGATGGCAGGATTTACCACGGTCCGGGATGTCGGCGGTGCGGTCAATACATCTTTGAGAGACGCCATTAAAAAGGGATATGTCATCGGCCCGAGAATATTCAGTGCAGGAAAATCGCTGGCAACCACCGGAGGGCATGCGGATCCGACCAACGGAATGCGGTTCGAACTGATGGGCGATCCGGGACCGGCGGAAGGCGTAGTGAATGGTATCGCCGATGCAAGGAAAGCGGTCCGGCAGCGCTATAAGAACGGCGCTGACTTTATCAAGATTACCGCGACGGGCGGCGTATTGAGCGTTGCGAAAAGCGGGGAAAATCCTCAGTTTAAAGAAGAGGAAATTCGGGCTATTGTAGAAACTGCTGCAGATTATGATATGCATGTGTCAGCCCACGCCCATGGAGCCGAAGGAATGAAAAGAGCCGTGCGTGCAGGCGTAAGATCCATTGAGCACGGAACTTTAATGGATGCAGAAACCATGCGCCTGATGAAGCAGCATGGCACCTATTATGTTCCGACAATCATTGCCGGTGAATTTGTCGCTGAAAAAGCCAAGGTAGACGGCTATTATCCTGAGATCATTCGTCCGAAAGCATTGAAAATCGGCCCGCAAATCAAGGATACTTTTGGAAAAGCATATAAAGCGGGTGTCAAGATTGCGTTCGGAACGGACTGCGGTGTAAGCTACCACGGCGATAACGCAACAGAATTCAAGTTTATGGTGGAAGCAGGAATGCCGCCAATGGAAGCAATACAGTCGGCCACCGTTGCAGCCGCCGAAATGCTGGGTGTGGAGGACAAGTTTGGTTCTGTAGAAAAGGGCAAAGCAGCAGATATCATTGCTGTGAAGGGTAATCCCCTCCGAGATATTACAGTACTTGAAAATGTTGCTTTCGTGATGAAAGGCGGCACCGTGGTAAAAGATGAAACTAAAGATTAGCAAACCATGCCCCCGCGAAAACGGAAATTAGATGAAATATCCTTTGTGCAGGATCCGGTCTTGAATACAGAACAGGATGCCGCATTCCGGAAGGGAGTAAACCTGTTTAATTCCGGGGAATACTGGGAGGCGCACGAAGCATGGGAAGATACCTGGATGCCGATGACAGATGAAAAAGAAGATGACGGAGAAATTATCCTGCGCGGATTGATCCAGTTTACCGCCGGGCTGCACGGGCTGACATCAGAAAAGCCCGGGTTGGGAGAGCGCAACCTTCGCAAGGCAGAAGTAAAGCTATCCCTTATTCAGCATCCGTTCCTCGGGATCGATATTCCTGATATTTGCAAGCGTCTCAAAGCATCCGAATCAGACAGAACTGCTCTCACCGAAATAAAGCTGTCTGAACCGTCGCGAGTACAATCCAATGGATGAGATAAAAGGAACCGCACTGGTAAGACTGCTTGGGCTTGCAAAGATCCCGATGATCTTTTACTGCCGTCCTTCCGTGATGAACATCAACGATGAAGAAATGACGCTGAAAATTCCGCTCACGCGCAGGACAAAGAACCATGTCGGTTCATTTTATTTTGGCGCTTTTGCGGTTGGCGCCGACCTCACCGGAGGGCTGCTGGCAATGCGCTTTATCCAAAAACAGAAACAGAAGATTGTTCCCATTTTCAAGGATTTTAAAGCAGACTTCCTGAAACTGGCTAAAGGCGATGTCCATTTTACCTGCAGACAGGGTGCTGAAATCAAAGCACTTGTGGAAGAAGCGGCACGCACCGGCGAACGGCAAAACATTCCGCTGAAAATTACTGCTTCGGTTCCGTCCATCGAAATTGACCCCGTTGCTGAAATGGTAATCACGCTATCCATCAAAGTGAAGGAATAACTGCCATTTTTGAGTCCGCTGTGTAAATTCAGCGCTCTTTTTTTAACCCAAATCCTAAAGGATATTTCATGAAAAATCTGCTAACGGCACTTGCTGCCTTCACACTTTTTATCTCATCCGGATGCGAAATGTCACCCGAAGATGCATCCGCTGCTCTGCACAAATTGTTTGAGGATGAATGGGAGAAAGGGCTCAAAGAATACCCCGAGCGCGCAACCTATCAGGGCGATGACCGCTACAACGACCGGCTTACGGATATGAGCCTGGAAGCCATTGAAAGACGGCACGGGGAATCGAAGGATCTTCTTAAAAGACTGGACAAAATTCCGCGCGAAAAACTGAATGATTCCGATAAACTGAATTTTGATCTTTACCGGAAAAAACTGATGCGCGGGCTGGAAGGATTTCAGTATAAAGGCCACCTGATGCCGATCGATCAAATGGGTGGAGTGCAGATCAATTCACCGAATTTGGTGAACATTACGCCGTTTCGAAATCAGAAGGATTTTGACAATTATCTGAAAAGGCTTGAAGCTTTTCCGGTTTATATGGACCAAATCATTTCCCTGATGGAAGAAGGACTCGATGAAGAAATGCTTCAGCCGAAGATCATCCTGAGATCTGTCCCGGAACAGATCAAAGCACAGTACGATCTTGCAGTTGAGGAAAGCCCATTCTATAAACCGTTTGTAGAGAAACTCTCAGCTTTGCCGGATTCGCTTCATGATACATACACAGCGTGGGGCCGAGAAGCAGTGGAGAAACACATTTTTTCTTCGTTCGAAAAACTGGATGCATTCTTTTCGGAAGCATATCTGCCCAATGCCCGTAAGGAAGTCGGTGCTATGCATTTCCCGAATGGAGAAGCCTATTACGCATTTCAGATTGAAGGCTATACGACGACCAAAAAAACCGCAGAAGAGATTCATAGGATAGGTCTCAATGAAGTGCTTCGAATCCGAAACGAAATGGATGAAGTGATTGCTGAATCCGGTTTTCAGGGAAGTTTCAAACAATTCGTGGAATACCTTCGGACCAACCCCGATTTCTATTTCGAAACGGCTGAAGAATTGCTGGAAGGTTACCGCGCAATCTGCAAAAAAGCCGATCCTGAACTGGTTAAACTTTTCGGTGTGCTGCCGCGCATGCCGTACGGCGTAAAACCGATTCCCGATTATCAGGCGCCAGCATCACCGACAGCCTATTATTACTCAGGATCGAAGGAAGGCGGACGTCCCGGATATTTCTGGGCGAATACGTATAAAATTGAAACACGTCCAAAATACGAAATGGAAGCGCTGTCACTGCACGAGGCGGTTCCTGGGCACCATCTTCAGATCGCTCTTTCAAAGGAATTGGAAAATGTGCCGGATTTCCGGAAACATGGCGGCTTTACCGCATTTACGGAAGGCTGGGGGCTCTATGCCGAAAAGCTCGGCGAAGAAATGGGATTTTATCAGGATCCGTATTCCAAGTTTGGCCAGCTGACATACGAAATGTGGCGGGCATGCAGGCTGGTGGTGGATACAGGAATGCACGCCCTTGGATGGTCACGCCAGCAGGCAATCGACTTTATGCTGAGCAATACCGCTAAAACTGAAAATGACGTGACGGTGGAAATTGACCGCTACATTGCTTGGCCCGGACAGGCGCTGGCGTATAAAATCGGCGAATTAAAGATCAGAGAACTTCGCAAAAAAGCAGAGGATACGCTTGGCGAACAATTCAATATCCGTGACTTCCACGATGTAGTTCTTGGCAACGGTTCCATTCCGCTGGATTTGCTGGAGGAAAATGTAAATGCGCATATATCTTTGGTATTGGAGAGCGGAATCTGATCGCTTAAATTTGGCGCTTCTATGAAGAAACTTCTACAAATTTCACTCCTGTTCATCGTCGGATTAGGCGCCTCTGAACCGACTCATTTTGTGTTGGATAACGGACTGAAAGTGATCGTATTGGAAAAGCACACCATCCCGGTTGCCGCCGTCCAGGTTTGGTACGATGTTGGCAGCCATGATGAATGGGACGGCATTCGCGGCACGGCGCATCTTTTTGAACATATGATGTTTCGGGGATCGGAAAATATTGCACCTGAAGAGCACGCTCGCCTTATCAACGAAGTCGGCGGATACAACAATGCATTTACATCCGACGATGTAACCGTATACCACGAGCGCCTTCCGGCCGGTGAACTGGAATTGGCGTTGCGCCTGGAAGCAGAGCGGATGCATCTGCTGAAAATGTCTGATGAAATTCTCGCGACCGAACGGGAAGTGGTCCACGAAGAATACCGGCAGAGCACATCAAACCCGATCGGAAAACTGTTCTTGAAATTCCGCGGAAAAATGTATCCGGAAGACCATCCTTATGCCGTGACACCGATTGGAATAATGGATCAGCTGGACACAATTTCCGTGAAAACCTGCCAGACATTCTATGACCTGTATTACGGCCCGGAAAACGCAACACTCGTCATCGCCGGTGATGTTGATCTTGAAAATACCAGAACACTGGTCGAAAAATATTTTGGCGCAGTTAGGCCCTTGGGAACGCTTCCGAAAAATCCTAATCTATCCGTTCCGGAACAGACGGAAAAAGTAGTTTTGAATGAAAAGTCGTCCTTCGATTTGCCGGTGACAATGATGGGTTTCCGCGTCCCGGGTTCGGCGCATGATGATATAGCAGCCTTGGATGTGCTCAGTTACATTTTGTCCAATGGAGAAAGTTCAAGGCTCAATCAGACACTTGTACGCGATAAACAGCTGGCGCTGGGGGCAGGCGGATTTCCGATGGCCATGAAAGGCCCCGGAATTTTTATCTATTTCTCCTTTTATTTTCCGCAGGTCAGCTCATCCAAAATTGAAAATGCCATCATGGATATTATAGAGGATGTCCGTATAAACGGCGTAACAACTTCCGAACTCACCAAAGCCCGGAAGCAAATGCTGGCCGGGAAAGTGTTTGAGCGCTATTCTGCCAATTCGCTTGCGAACTCGCTTGGAAATGCGGAACTGATCATGGGTGATTATCGCGAATTCAACCGAGAAATAGACCGCTTCAATGCGGTCACTGCTGAGGATGTAAAGCGCGTGGCGAACACCTATTTTGTCGAAGAAAAAATGACCATAATGCACATTGCACCGGAAGACCTATCCTTTCTTAAAAAATGCATGTTCTGGATTGCAGGACTGTTTATGTAAACGATGAAGCACTCAATTTCTATAATTACCTTTTTATCAGCGACCTTGAACGCACAGGCGCCGATCATTGATTATCCTGAATTTGAAACGTATACGCTTTCCAATGGACTCAAGGTGATGATTGCCGAACATCATGAAAATCCGGCTGTTTTCATGAATATGATGATTGAAATCGGTTCCATGGATGTTCCGATCGGCAAGGAAGGACTTGGAGGCATTATGTCCGAATTGGTCCCGAAAGGCACCACTGCCCATTCAGCAGATGAAATTTCCGCCATGATCGATGCTACCGGCGGCGGAATCGGTGCTTCAGTAGGGTTGGAGTACAGCAATGTTTCCGGACGTTTTCTTGCTGAAGATCTTGGCTTTGGTCTAAATATGATGGCCGAACTGCTTCAGCACGCAACATTCCCGGAAGAAGAGTTCAAGCTCACCATGAAGCAGAATAAAGAAGGAATAAAGACATGGTATTCTGATCCATCATCCGTAGCGTCCGCGCACGGCGATTATCTGTTGCTGGGAGAAACGCCCATGGGACGAATGACAACAGAAGCGTCATTGAAATCCATTTCGCTGGAGGATGTAAAAGAATTTTACAATCGCATTCGCCCCGACATTTCCACCTTGGTTTTGGTCGGTGATTTTGAAATGGCAGCAGCAAAACAATTGATTGAATCAGCCTTCGGAAACTGGACAGTCGAAGGAATAAAGCAAACCCGGCCAGATTTTGGTTACCCCGCGTTAAACGGACTGAAATTCCAATTTGTGGACAACCCAGAGTTGGATCAGGCCACCATTTATATACTTCATTGGGGCATTCCACGGAAGCATGAAGACCGCTATGCCATTCGGCTTGCGAATTACATTTTCGGCGGTGGCGCATTTTCATCGCGCCTGATGGAAGTAGTCCGCGGTGAAGGTGGCAAAACGTACGGCGTTGGCAGCTGGATAGCCTCGCGAAAGGATTACGGCGCTTTCGGAATCCGCACTTCCACGCGAAATCCCGAGGTGTACAATACCTATCAGCTCATCATGGGAGAAATAAAAAGACTTCGCCAAGAGGGCGTAACGGAAGAAGAATTGCGGAAAGCAAAATCCTTTTACACCGGATCACAGCCGTTGAGTTTGGAATCACCGGGAGCGATCGCCGGAAATATTTTATCTGCCCTGTATTATGGTTTTACAATCGAAGATTTGGAAACATCCCTCATCCGACTGAATGCCGTTACACTCGAAGAAGTTAATGATGCAATACGCGAGCATTACGATGAGGAGAATATGGTCCTTGTTATTGTAGGAAAAGGCGAAGAGATCAAACCATTGATTGCGCCGATCGGCACGTTTGACGAATCTTTTTACAAGGATGATGTGCATGATTAATCTCTGCGAAAGATAGCTGAATTCCCGTGCAGTACGGAACGGTAAAAGAGTACGACCGATCCAAGGGGTTCGGCTTCATCACCGGTGATGACGGGGATGATTATTTTGTCCACATTTCCGGACTTAGCGCAAAACTAAAAAGCGGACTCAGAGAAGGCCAGCGCGTAGGATTTGATGTGGACTTTGGGATGCGAGGCGACAAGGCGATCAACGTTAAGCCTGCCTGAATTGTTTTTACTACTTTATATCTGACATAAAATTAAAGATCATTGTACCGGCGGCGGATGGAAACTTATGCCCAGCAGAATAGGTCTCAATTCTGACGCAGTATT
>JASLML010000044.1 GCA_030746535.1 Fidelibacterota bacterium | reverse complement strand
TATCTGTTTAAGAATAAAATGGTCAGCAAGTCGAAAAAACCGTGAAACAGTCTGCCGCCGCCGTACTTTGTTTCTCCGTGAATTCTCGGGCGGTGATTCACCACAATTTCCGATACCTCAAAATTCTTCTGCCCTGCCAGCGCCGGGATGTATCTATGGCGGCCTCCGTAAACATCCACCGTTTTTACAACAGCATTCTTATACATTTTGATGCCGCAATTAAAATCATGGATTTTTACACCGGTCATTATCCGTGTAATAACATTGAAAATTTTTGACGGCAGCGTTTTTCCAAGCGGATCCTTTCTGTCTTTTTTCCATCCGGACACTAAATCGAATCCTTCCTCAATTTTGGCTACAAAATTCGGGATCTCTTTTGGATCGTCCTGAAGGTCGGCATCCATGGTCATCACATAGTCGCCTGTCGCCAGCTTGAACCCTTCCGCAAGCGCGGCTGCTTTCCCGTAATTCCTGTGGAAATGAACAGCTTTGGTGGATGAATTTTGGGATGAAATCTCATTCAGGATTTCCGTGGAACCATCATAACTGCCGTCATTCACATATAAAATTTCATAAGGGAAACGTCCTTCTAGAACGCTTACAAGCTGCGAATGAAGTTCTGTAAGTGAATCAACTTCATTGAATACGGGGACGATGATGGTAATAGATTTTTGCTTCATTTAGGCTGGAACTGCAAAGGGAACCGAATCAGGAATGCTTCTCTTCAAATGCGGATAAGATACATTCATTTCCCTTTCCTTTATGTCAATGGTTACGCGGTAGTTGTCCTCTTTCGATTCAAGAACTATTTTATGAAGAAGCGGACCATATTCCGTCCGCCTCGAATTGAAACTAATGCTGGCTGAAGTACTTTCAAACCTTAAATCATTGTCATGAACGCTGTCATTGTACGATTGCGGTAAGGATCCCCAAAGCACCTGAAAAAATTCCACGGGCGATATAAGCTGGGTGAATGGAAGTACCGAAAAAATTCCGGAGGTGTCATATCGTTCATTGCGGACCATATCCCACGCTGTTACGGATTTATTGTTCAGGGTTATGAACAACGTTTTACGCCCGAGCAAATCATAAAATTGAATGTAGCCGTTTGGGCCTGCAACGGTAAATTCAAAATTCAATTTCCCTTTCACCATTCCTCCCGATTCGATTGTTCCTTTTCCCCTGCACGAATCAAATTCCTGCATCAATTCCTCGAAAGCTACCGTTTTCCCGACAGTGCTGCCATCGTTAAATCCCGGAAATACAGAAGCGCATCCTGACATGAACACCATCGTGGATGCGAAGCATATTGCGAATGAATTATTCAGGGATAACCTTCGCTTTCAGCCGCTCGTTATTTTGATCCAAATCAAGTGCCTTTTTATAATAATCCGCTGCTTCGGAAATGCGGTTATCAGAAGTCAGTACATCACCTAAATGCTCGAGAACGACGGCATTGGTGTTTTCAATCTCTACGGACTCCTGAATATATTTTAGCGAAAGCCGCAAATTACCCTTTTTGAAGTAAATCCATCCGACCGTATCCAAGTATGCGGAATTCTCCGGCTCAAGTTCAATCGCCTGCAGCGCCATGGAAAGAGCCTTTTCCAAACTGACTCCGCGTTCTGCGAGGCTGTACGCATAATTATTGAGCGCCTGCGCATCCGATGAATCCGACACAATTAATGCAGTGTACAGCGAATCCGATGCTTCCCACCGCTGCTGAGAATCGTACATGATCGCCAATGTATGCTTCACTCCCCTCGATTCAGGGTAAATGTCCAAGGCACGTAGTAAATATTCCTCTGCCTTTTTCTCTATGTTCAGAGAATGGTATGCAGATCCTAAAATATATTGAATCGAGTAATTGTCAAAAAATTTTTCCGATACAGGCAGAAGTACTTTTATAGCATCATCATATTTTTCAAGGTTTACCGCAACCAGCGCCCGGTTGACATATCCGCCGGGCTTATCACTGAAATGTTCAATAAATTCATTGGAATACTTATAGGCTGAATCGTACTCACTTGCTTCAAGATAAATTGTTGTAAGCTGTGAAATGACATCGGAAGACATTCCGAATTCCTGCCGAATGTTGTTCAGAATTTCTGTCGCTTTCTGCGGGTTACCCGATTGGTAATACAAAGATGCAATATGGCTTAATCGTTCTTCCGACTTGCCATAAAGATCGTTAACCTTTTCCAAGACAACGATTCCTTCCTCTTCATTCTTATTCAGCAGCACCAGATCCACGAAAATATTCAGATACCTTGTATTTGCAGGATCAATCAGGATCAATTTCCCAAAATTTTCCTGAGCTCTCTCCAGATCTTTAAGACGAAGCAGAAGTTCCACCGCCTGCTCTAGGGCATCTATCCTGTCAGGAAATGATTGATATGCTGATAGATACGTATCAGTTGCTTGTTTGGGACGTTTCATGATCATATATAATTCTGCTAGAGCCATGAAATAATCAGACTTGGAGTCTTTCAGCTCCGTAAGGCGGATAAACATTAATTCCGCTTTGCTGTACTGCTGCAAAACAGCATATTGATTGGCCAGCAATTCCAAAGCTTCTGCATCTCCGGAGTTCAGTTCAAGCGCACGTTTAAGATGGCTCTCAGATTTTTCAACTTTTCCCAGATTCCAATAACACTCAGCCATTGAAACGAGTATGGCACCGGCTGACGGATCCAATTCAAGTGCTTCCTGCAGTTCAAGAATTGCCATCGAATAATTTTCCTGGTTCATATATAATTGCGCATCCATAAAGTATTTGAGCGCCTGGGGATTTGGTTCTGATGTTATTTCTTCTTCTGACGAATGATGTACAGGATCAGCGGGAGGCGGAACGCAGGACTGCGTGAGCCACCCTGCGGCCAGCAAAAGAATCCAAAAAGAATTGAGCGATCTATGCATCAGACCCCTTCGCAATAGAGGGCGGAGATGTTGCATTGGCATCACCCCAGCAGGTTACATTGTTTCCTCCGTTTGATTTTGATTGGTACATTGCTTTATCGGCTTTTGCAATCAGATCTCTGATCTGATCTGTATCCGTGGGAAATTCAGCCATGCCGGCACTAATCGTCATTGATTCGTCAATCCCATCCTTGGAAAAGGCATGATCCGCAATGGAATCAACAATTCTTTGTGCCACCGGAAGCGCCTGTTCTTTGTCTGTGTTTATCAGCAATATCGCGAACTCTTCCCCTCCATAGCGTCCCACAACATCTATAGTTCGTACACTGGTATCAATGATTCGGGCAACAGTCCGCAGAACATAATCACCGTATAAATGCCCATAGGAGTCATTGATCCGCTTAAATTTATCCAGATCAAGCACCGCAAGAGTGAGAAATTGATTAAAGCGGGATGCACGGCTAACTTCTTCCTCAAATCTTTCTTTAAACGCTGCGTGATTCAACAGATCGGTTAATCCATCATGAATGGCACTTTGATGCAGCAATTGGTATTCCTCCATCCAGGAAAGGATTCCTTCGAGATTGAGGGCAAGAAATTCCAATAGGTGCCTATCCGCTTCCGAATAACCTTTTGTTGAAAGTTTCTCCAAAGCAATTGAACCGCGTATTTCTCCATTGATTCTTATTGGTGCAGCCAGAATGGACATAAAATGATATATGCTCGAATCGCCGGGTTTAAATCTTCCGCTATCCTGATAATCATTCTCCCAATAGGAAGAAATGATGGTCTCCTTTTCACGGATAGGCCGTCCGTGGAGCGTGGTCTGGATATTGAATGATTCTCCGGAATGCATGTCCTCAGTCATTCCATCAACAAGTTTTACGGCTGCCATTTGTGAATCTTTCTCCAAAATGGACAGTGAAAGCTTATCGTAAGAAAACAATGACCGGCACAAATGGGTAATTCCGTCCCACAAATGATCGTCATCCGTCCGAATATCAACCGAGGATACCATGCCGGCAATGCGTTCCAGATAGTACGAATCCATTGAAAGTTTCTCAATTTTTTCAATATGATCCATGCCGTTTGAAAACAGAGTGCTGAGGCCGCTAATGATTCCGCTGTCCTGTTCGTGAACTTCCGAAAAATGATCCACATATACAATCAGGCAGCCTACCGGCATTCCGCGAAAAGAAATCGGGGACCCTAAAAGCGTTTCGCTTCCGCGCCAAGATTTCCCATCCAATAAGGCATTCCAATCTTCACCCGCATCCTTCCTCTGAATGACAACACCGCTGGTGCTGTTTGTAACAGAATGAAGAATCTCATTTTCCTGATTCACTTCGGGGGAAAATAAGGATCCGGATGATTTTTGAACGGCAAAGGACTGCGATCCCGGACTCAGGATGTAAATTGCCATGTTGTATTTTGGATTGACCGACTCAACGATCTTAATGATGAGGTCGATCAAGCCGTCGTACTCTTTGCCGACCTCTTTTCGAATGGTTTTATTGACATTCTCTGATGGTTCGCCAGATGAGAGAAATTGAATATCTGATAAACTGACTTCAGGAAATACCGCCAGGTAAAGGGTAAACAATACTGCGCCAAAAAGACAAATTTTCAACAGGACAAATAATGAAGATTCCGGTTGAGGTAAAAAAAGTACTGGAAATAGCAATACTGCTACAAGTATGGCCAGAGTTCTTCTTATTGTAAGCATGATTTGATAGCAAAATCCCCGTTGCTAAAACTTACATTAGCGACGGGGATTAATAAAGAGAGATTCAGATTATTTATTGGTCTTTTACAAATTGAATCCGATTCTTGAAGTCCATTTGTTTATCGGAATCAATGTCGTCTGCTTCCAGCGAATCTTCTTCACTTTCGGCAAGCACTGTTGGCGATGCATCAGACCGTAAAGCAGGTGCCGCAATGCTTGCTGGAGCGTCGGTATACCCCGTTGCAGCATTGGGCTCTATAGCAGCGTTTGGAATCAGTTCCATTCCAACAAAAATAAAACTGACGACCAATATTGCCATCAATCCCGCATACAGCGGTGTGAATCCCAAAAATGTCCCGGATTTTCGGACACGCTCAGGACGAGCTGCACGTGCCTTTTCTTCGTCAACGCGCTGCCAGAGCCGATCCATAAATCCTTCGGATGTCTTTACTTTTGGAAGAGTGCGAAGGTCATCCATGGTTTTGCGGACTGATTCCACAAGCGCGGCGGCTTCCGGATTTGCTTCCATGTATGCTTCAAATTCCTGTTTTTTCGATTGTGAAAGCGAATGTTCAAGATAATCCGAAATCACATCTTCAAATTCATATCGATCCATCAATATGTTTACTCCTATCTTAAATCCTTTAGTTCACCCTGCAATTCCAGTCTTCCGCGGTTTATCCGGGATTTGACCGTGCCGAGCGGAACGTTGAGGATGTTACTAATTTCTTCGTAAGAAAGTTCCTGAATATCACGCATAATTATTACGGTCCTGAAATGCGGTTCTAACTGCTGAATGGCGGATTGAATCCGCTTTTCGACAAAACTGCTTTGAATGGATTCATCTGTCCCTGAACCATGATCAGGGATTTGGTATTCACTGTCTTCAGGGCCGATTTGGCTGAGATGGGTTGTCTTTTGACGCTTCTTTTTGCGAAGCTCTGTTTTGGCGAGGTTGCCTGCGATGGTATAAATCCATGTGGAAAATTTTGCAATTTCCTTGTAATAATGCTTATGTGTGAAAAGCTTGACCATTGTATCCTGAACGATATCCTCAGCCTGATCTCGATCGTTCACATAGCGGTAAACAAAATTAAGTAAAGGATCCTTGTAGCGTTTTACCAGTTCGGAGTAGGCATTTTCGTCACCCTTTTGAAAACGCCCAATCAATTCTTCATCGCTGTACCGAACTGCGTCAGCCATGCGCTGCGAGGGCTGTAAAGAGGAAACGTGTGAGAGCGTACTCATCCGAAACAGACGTTGTTTTTATTTCCTCGTCAATGCTGCCGAGCAGCTTAAGATTGCGTTCGATTTCATCCCGTCGATATCCTTTTGCAAATTGCGGTAACTTCTTATTTAATGAGGGTGATAATCCGGTATAACCTTTTGCAGCCGATTTTGTTCCCGATCCAATTTTTTGATAAAGGATTTCCTGAAATAAATTCGCGAGAGCATTTACCAGTTGTGTGATCGTTGATGTCCGTGCCAGCAAATCATGGCCAATTTGCACGGATTTAGATAAATCCCTTTCTCCCACCGCCGTAAGAAACTGCCAGGACTGGAATCCCCGTTTCCACCCGGAAAATTTGTAAATGTCATCTGGCGTAATTTGTGCATCTTCCTTCAGCACTGTGCAGACTTTATCAATTTCATTCGCAATATGATACAGCGAATCACCCGCAATTTCGATAAGCGCATTCACTACGTTTGGAGAGATATCCGTTCTTCCCTTTTCCCTGAACATGAATAAAACCCAGCTTTTTAACTTGGACTCAAACGGGGTGCTGATATTTATAAATCCGACTGTATCTTTGATTTTTTTGACCAATGCCGATTTATCTGACCAGTCGTCTATAATGATAATCAGGCATTTTTCAGTCTGTGGATTTTCAATGTACTCCAGGAATTCCGCTTTGATTTTCTTTCCCTTCAATCCGGACGGTTTTCGGAGAACAAACAATTGCTTTGATGAAAAAAGGTCTATTGCAGTCAACCTGTCTATGATTTCCGATTCCTTCAATTCTTCCGGAAGCAGCATTGATTTTTGGACAGCGCCGTCAGGGAAAAAACCAGTCTCAACCTCTTCAATAAATTTTTGCTCAAGATAGCAGTCATTTCCAAGAAGAACGTAAACTGGATCAATATTTCCCGCTTTTACGGATTTAATTGCATCGCCAATCTCCAGCTGCATTTTATTTGCCATCGGAATCCAACTTGCTAACGATCAATACCGCAGCAAAAGCAAATACGAAGCTGACGAACCGCTCGGTGATCATAGCCTGAAGCGGTGCAATGTTGGACCAAACTACCGTTGTTAAAAATCCCGTGAGCAAGCCGGCAATGACGCCTTTCCGCGTAGTATTTTTCCACCAGAGCGTCAGGACTAACGCTGGGCCGAAAGCAGAGCCGAGTCCGCTCCATGCATAGCTTACAACAGAAAATATATTCTTCCCTTCCAATTGAGAATACAGCGCCAATCCGTATGCAAAAACACCCAATCCGATGATGGTAATTCTGCTGAGCGAAACCAAATCTTTTTCCGTCAATTTTCTGCCTAAAAATTGGTGAACGAAATCTTCCGTAATCGCCGAAGTGGAAACCAGCATTTGAGAGTCGGCCGTGGACATCATAGCGGCGACAGCACCGGAAATGAACAGACCTGCGATAACCGCAGGCAGCAGTTCCGTGGCTAGCAGGGGCATGGCTTTTTCTACGTCATCAAGCGTTCCCGGACCAAAAATGGTCAATGCTGCAAGACCGATAAGAAACGAACCGGTTATTCCCGGGAGCGTCCAAATGACTGCAATTCGCCTTGCAATCTTTACTTCCTTCACACTTCGGATCGCCATATACCGAATCAACAAATGCGGCTGGCCCAAATATCCAAGTCCCCAGCTGAGTCCGCCCATCACAATGGCAAAAGCTGCAAGACCGTCTTTTCCGCCGGTATAAGACGAATGGTGCGGGCCTGCCTTTTCCAAACTGGCTGCAAGACTCATTTCAGGATTTCCCGTTATTTCGATGAAGCCCGCAAGAGGCAAAATGATCAGTGTGCCAATCATCAGCATTCCCTGGACAAGGTCTGTCCATGCAACCGCATAAAATCCGCCCATCAGTGTGTATCCTGTTATGACAAGCGCACCGATGGAAATGCCAACCAGCGGATCCAAATCAAACATAGTGTTGAGCACTTTTCCGGAAGCGTGAAACTGTGCCGATACATAAAACGCGAAAAAGAATGCAATAATAATTGCGGAAAATAAACGGATGATATTGGATTTATCGTTGTATCTCCGATGCAAAAATTCGGGAAGAGTCAATGCTCCGTACTTTGCAGTTTGATCCCGCAGCCTTTCGGCAATCAAATACCATGATGCAATGGAACCGAGAATAATGCCGAGCACCGTCCAAGACTGGCTCAGTCCGCTTGCAATCGCGGCTCCGGGAAGGGCTAGGATCAGCCATGCCGATTCACCCGAAGCGCGTTCCGAAAAGGCCGTTACCCAGGGCCCCAGCTTCCTGCCTGCCAGCAGGTAATCTTCCTGCGTCTTGTTTAAGCGAAAGGTCCATACCCCAACGCCAATCAGCGATGCGAGGTAGGTGATAAATATGATTGCTGTAATATCCATTTTACCTGAATAAAAGTATTACACCGACTGCTATGCAATACGTTCCAAACCAGTACAATTTGCCCTGCTGAATGATAGCAAGCAACCATCTTAGCGATATCCATCCAACACCGAATGACGTGATAAGACCGGATAATATCATAGGCAGGGATAATGCCGTTTCCTGATATTGGACAGCATCCAGAGCAGTTAATATACCGGCGCCTGCAATAGCAGGTATTGCCAGCAAAAAGGAAAATTGCGCCGCATCTTTAGATGAAACTCCCATACACAGAGCTGCGGCAATGGTTGCGCCTGAACGTGAAATTCCCGGGACAATCGCCAGTGCCTGCGCAAAGCCGATGATAATTCCAATCTTTAATGTGATTTCTGCGGATTTCGGACTGATAGCTTTTGTGAGGAACAGCAGCAATCCGGTTACTGCCAAACCCGCCGATACAATGCCGATGCTGTCAAACCAGCCTTCGAGCGTTTCCCTAAATCCGAGGCCTATAACCACCGCCGGCACGGTTGCTGCGATCAAAAAACCGATATACCGTCTTGTATCCGTACGAGATACGGTTGAAAGCAGCGAAAGAATTTTTTTCCTGAAAACGACGAGAATACTCAAAAGCGTCCCCAAATGAACCCATATTTCAAACGCGTTTCCGGGGACAGCAATCCCGAGTAAATGCTGGCCGATTACCAAATGTCCGCTGCTGCTGATCGGCAGAAATTCCGTTACGCCCTGCAGGGCGCCGAGACCAATTGCTTCTAAGATTGACATGGCAAATTAAAGGTTCGGAATTTAGAGGATGGAAATTGGATTTGGAAGTGCTGTGCTCAGCGCCATCCCGCAACAGCAATGTGCCTTCCGGCTTTTTTTCCATCCCGCCGATAGGAATGAAAATCATCCCGATTGCAGGCAGTACATGTACCGTCGTTTTTTATTTGATGTGAAGGGACACCCTGTTCCATTAGCTGATTGATTACAGCCTCCTGCAAATTCAGAAAGGATCGGTCTCCGTCCCCTTTTTTCTGAAATGATTCCGGAAATTGCGCTGCCACTTCCGGGCCAATCTCAAAACAGCACTGCTGAATGGAAGGCCCCAGAAGGCAGAATATTTCTTCAGGATGAAAAAAAGCAAGTGCCTCTGCTGCAATTCCTTTTTCTACTCCGCGCCATCCCGCGTGCACAAGTCCAAACCGTCCGGTCATTTTTTGTACGAAGAACATCGGAATGCAGTCCGCCACCTGAATAGATAATACACATGTTCCTTTGTCAGCGATGATTCCGTCCGTATCATCCATATCGCCGCCGCGTTCGCAATATTGCACATGATTTGAATGCGTTTGTTTAGGGATCACCAATTCCGATACCGGCAACCTCAATGCATCAGCGAGTGAAATCCTGTCATCGGAACCATCAGTGGAAAAGCCTTCTAAGGAAAATCCGGCTGTAAATCCGAGTGCATCAAAGTGATTTGAAAAATCGAGAAACCGAGGTGAATGAGACAATCAGCTGGGAGCGGCTAGGGTGCTTCGTTCAATCCCGGATGGAGTGAATCACCGAGGAAAAAACCTTTGGACTGAAAGGATCGATCGTTGTATTCGAGCACATGAAGTCCGGAATTGATCCGGTTGCCGTCCGCAAAGCTGAAAAAGGAATCGTCGCCGCGAAACTGCTCCAACTCAAACAACATGCTGTAAAACGATGCATCTTTATCCAGATCGGCTGCAACAGCCTGTAAAAGCTGGCCGAGATTGTGACCTGTCGCGAAAGCGTGTCCTGATTCGCCGCTT
>JASLML010000043.1 GCA_030746535.1 Fidelibacterota bacterium | reverse complement strand
GGAAGACCGATCCGTCCGACCGATTGAAATACTGAACTTCTACATGGCCTTTTTTTACTCCTTCGCTCAAATCAAAATGGGTGTGCTTCTTCCCGGCTTTTCCGAGCGCAAAGGGATTTTCGGTCACCGTGTGGCTCGACGGAATAACAAATCCGCCTCCAAGGAAAACTCTCTGCCCGGGACCGAATGTCGTATTCTCAAACAGATAGCGAAGAGTAATCCTCGTATCTCCGATTCCGGGCTTGTCCTCATCGCGGTGGTGGATATTTTCCGCGCGGTAATAATCCATGGTTCTAGTCCCTGTTATTACATCTACGGCAATGTTCCATGCATCGGTTAATCCATACGTAACATTCACTTCCGCAAGGCTGGAGTTCAGATTGCCTTCATGGTCGCCGGAGTCGTCAAGTTCGCTGTGCCACCATTCAATATTTTGGTACATCAAATTGGATCCGACGATGAGACCGCCTTTATCTAAACCAACACCTGAATTGGCCGTCCCGACCGGGAGGCTGGGGTTTGTTCAGAGCGGTCACTGGCCCCAAAGCAGAGCCGACAGCATTATTGAAGTCAAAACCTGAAAAAAGATTTTCATATTTGTTTTCCTCCTAAACGGTTCATCCAGAAAAGTGCGATTGCAATTCCGTTCAGTCCAAGCTCAAACCAGAGCAGCACTTTATTCTCAAGATAGAATGAAAAATAGGGATCGCGAATCATGTCCCAAACCGGAATTTGTCCTTTTCCCGGCTGTACGGGATACACATCGAAATTTGCCCCACTGAAAGGATAAAGCCATTGAATCCCGACTGTCCGCGCTGTAAACCAGTCTGTGATGAGATGTAGCAAGGCGCCGAGAAAAATCGCAAGCGCTGCGGGTTTCATCCAGCTGATGTTTGAGAGTTTATCCCATACCAGCATTGCAGCGAATACCGCCAGCCAAAAGATCGGCGTATGCAAAACGGAATGGTGCCCTGCAACGGTCGGAGACCAAAGTCCATCTGCATCCGGCAGAATGGATGCGGCAAGCAGAATCATAAAAAACGGTACTTTTGTCCACGGCAATTCTTTGCCAATCAGTCCGTGGCCGAGAATGTATCCTGATGCTATATGAGACGGAAGAAACATGGTTTAATGCACGTGGCGGTAGCCTCTTTTGACCATAAGCAAATTAACTGGCCATGCGGCTATGAATCCTGCCGTCAATGCCAATAGCATGCCAATCCATAATATAGGATCAAAAAATTCGGCCTCCATGAAGCCTGGCGTATAAACCTGCATCAGCACTTCTGCTGTTTCCATGAATACGATGCTCAGTCCTTCCGCTACGAGTACTTGTTTAAAGGCATTTTTGAAATTGTACCCATGCTTCAAGAGCGGCCTCATGCCGAGTATAAATCCAAAAACAAATCCCAGCGAAACTGCTAGAACAATGGACGGCACCATGGCAAGGCCTAGGTACATCGCAATGAGCATTCCGACAATTTCCCCGAGGCCGCATCCCATCAGGCAGTGAAACGTTGCAGAAGTCGCCAAACGCAGATCGGAAATTTCCTCTTTTCCGTGATGGTGATGTTCGTGATGTTCATGCCCTTCGTGGTCATGATTATGATGATCGTGGTTGTGATGATCCATATTGACTCCTTGTACTAACGTAAATAACAGGATGAACACATGTCTCCTGTTGAATTAAATGATGGTTGGTGGTTATCTAAATTAAGAGCGGAAGATTGAGTGCGGCTATTGGTCCGGGATCAGAATGAGCGCAGTCCTGAAAAGCCTGAATCACGAAGGACGGAAAATCGGTCAATGCAACTACAAGATTGGTAACTGCATCGATGGATTTCAATGCTGATTTATGAAACGGTCCGGAAACAATCGGAACGAATACCGTAGTTCCGCAGTCTGACATCATCGGGCAAACCATTTCCTTTTCCATTTCACAGCAGGATTTTTCGATTTCAATGCAGCACGCCATATTGCAGTCGGTCAAATGAATGAACGGCGAGGCGGTAAGCCCTGCAAAAAGGGCTATGAGTCCAACAGCTGTTATTTTCCTAATCATGATACCTGAATTTACGCTGAAAACTGAAAAAGTTCCAATTTCGTACTTATTTAATGATTTTGATGATTTCCCGGAATGCATCGCCCTCGGCCGTTTCCTGCAGTTCGAACAAGGCTGTTTCCACGCTGGTTTGCGATCCGCCGGCAAGTATGATCTTATCCAGTCCCATATCGCGGTTGAACAGCGTTCGCGATGAAACGGCATCCGCGACAACCTGCACTTCATAGTCTTCAGCCAAAAGGTCGGCCGCAGTCTGATACACGCAGACGTGGGTCTCAATTCCGGCGAGAAGAAATTGCGTTGATCCCGTTTCTTTCAGCGCAGTCCGAATTCCAGAATCCCGCCAACACGAAAAATCTTTTTTTATGAGCGGCTTTTTCGCTGTAAACAGGTCAGCGATTTCAGGAATCGTTTGGCCCAGTTTTTCCGGCAATTGTTCAGTCCATATTATGGGAATGCCAAGCACCTGAGCCCCGCGGATTAGCTTTTTCAGGTTGGCGACATATTCGTCTGCCTGGTGCATGATGCGGGCGAGCTTACCCTGAACATCAATGACAAATAAGGTGGTGTCGGATTTTTTCAGCATTATGATTTCAATCCTTTGGCATAAGCGGATTCCCAACTTTCAACATTATCACCCGTCTTTACAATTGCAATCTTGTCCATCACATAGGAATCCTTCATATCCAATTTACGGATGATGGAGGCTTTATCCTCTGCCGGCATTTTTTTGTAAATGAGGCTGATGTGAGGGAAAAAGGAATATGGAGTTGGATTAGGAGCTGAGATTTTTGATACAATGTCGCGCTGGAGGGTGGATAATTCGCCGGAGTTCTGAAGTTTTATAAACACCGTTTTCCAGATTACATCCGATTGACCGATTCCGGTTTTTGTGACTGTTATCGGATGCAATTCCATGGAATCCAAAACATCCTTAGCTTTTTCCAAATCGGTAACGGGAGAATACAGTGTACAGTGAGGCTGAAACATTGGTGCATCATATTCTTTTGATAAATCCCGGATCATTTCTGAGAGATACAATTCATCTTCTGCACAGGGATACAGCCAGATGGAATAGGAGTTATTCAATGATGGGTCTAATGACCGCGTCTGCTCTTCCGGCTATTGGGTGGTTTTTTAAGGTTTTCAATTGCTTCCTCAATCGTATCCTCATTGATTGGATCATAAAGGCCTTCCAAAAAGGCAACATGCTTTCTGGATCCGTGCCTGCCAACGGTCCGAATACTGGCTGAACGTACATCTCTGTTCGGATCATCCACATGGTCCACAAACCAGTCAAGCAATTGGGGATTTGCTTTTACTTTTTCTGACAGGGCCCAGACAGCTGACGTTCTGGCGGACCATGTTGTACCGCCGTACTCTGCCAAATCTTTCAGCTGATCCAATGCAGCATCGGATTTCTTTTTTGCAACGGCTCGGATGGCAGACCTCCTTAGCATATCGCGATAAGAGTCGAAATTCAGGGCCCAATTAATCCTAGCATTGAAAGCAGCCGTATCCACATCGCTTAATGCATTGAATGCGTCGTTCAGAAGATAATCCTTTTTCCCGTTCTCAAGAATATCAGTAAGAAAATCTCGGACATCGTCACCCGGATAATGCTTGAGTGCACGAACCACAGCACGCTTTACACGGTTATCCTGATCTTTAACCGAATCCATCAGCCGCTGTTCAATTTTTTTCGGTTTCAGTTTGCCTAGTGCATTTGCTGCAGAAAGCCGAACTCCGAAAAATGGATCGGTATTCACCGATTCCAGCAATGCTTCCACCACCGGTTTTCTGGCGCTCATTTTTCCGAGTTCTTCCGCTGCCCAGATTCTGTCATTCACATGCGGAGCGTGCTTCAGCTGGTAAACCAGGTCATGCATCGTTTTTTTGTGCGTGAGGTATTTGGGAATCACATTGCCTTCATCAAATATAATCATATTCGGCTTACCATTAGACGGAAACGTAAATGTCTGTTTTGCTTCTTCAATAAAAATGGAATGGTGTGTTATTTCACCGTCATCTATCACGATAGTTACCGGCAGCTTGAATAGAGATGTTTCCTCGATGTTTTGGGTCTGTGTCACCGTCATCGAGACCGTATTATTCCGCCGGCTGTACTTGGATTTCACTTCAAGCTTCGGAAGTCCCTTTGTATATGCCCACTGGTCAAAAAACCAATAAAGATTTTGGCCTGTGGCTTCTTCAAATGCTTTTTTCAAATCCTGCGTTTCCACATTTTCGTAGGCATACTTTGCAGTGTAATGCCGCATTCCGCGCCAAAATGCTTCTTCTCCTAGATATGCTTTCAGCATCGACATAACAATAGCGCCTTTGGCATAGATGTTTGCATCGAAGACCTCCCAGCTGTTATCATAATGGTACAGTACCATTGGACGCGAATGGTAATTGTTAGACCAAATAACGCTTTTTAAAGATCGAAGCCTTGCATATTCCCCGCTGTCAAATCCTTTGTGATGCGAAAACCACATCAATGTCATGAAAGATGTCAATCCTTCGTTCAGCCAGGCGTTGGCCCAGTTGCGGGTGGTAAGCAGATCGCCGTACCACTGGTGCGCCAGTTCGTGAGCCACCAGCCCGTCGCTGGAATGGTCCGGGCGTGCGCGTTCGGTGTGCATGGTGCGGTCCGTCTGATGCGATAACGTAATATTTTCCATTCCGCCCCACATGAAATCCTCAATCAGCACCTGATCGTATTTTTCGTATGGATAGGGAAAGCCGGTCAGGCTGTCGAACAGTGCCACCATGGCGGGTGTATTGCCGAAAGACCGCAATGCATCTTCCTTGCTGTGTTCGGGATAAACCCAGTAATTCACGGGTAGATCGCCGTATTGATCTTTTACTTGTTTATAATCGCCGATAGCAAATGAAATCAGGTAGGATACCATCGGAAAATTCTCGCGCCAGTGAAATGTTTTCTGTGCTCCATTCGATTTCACCGACAGCAGTTCTCCGTTCGATACTGCTGTCAGGTCTTTGTCTACTGTCAGAATCGTTTCAAAGGTGGCCCTTTCATTGGGATAATCATGGATCGGCACCCAATAATGGTTATCGGTATCTTCACCTTGCGTCCACGCCTGCAGGTGCTTTTCAGGATACACGGAATCCGGATGGATGAAATAAAGCCCGAGCTTTGGCTCTGCCCGGTAAGCAATGGTTATGGAAAGCGTATCTTCAAATCCGAATGCAGACCCGAGATCAATTTCGAGATATTTTTCCTGAGGTTCAAAAGACAGTGGTGATCCATTCATCGAAACATTCGAAACAGTTGTATGTTCGCTGTTCAGCCGAATCCGGGAAAGGTCGGTCCGAAGCGGACTCAGCGTATGTGTTACCTTTCCTTCAACCGATTCACCTCGGACGTCCACTGTAATATCAATTTTGGTATGGTGGACATCGAATTCCCTGTCCGGCGTGGGGTTGTACGGTTTTTCATCCGCCAGACAAAAAGCTGTAAATAGTATCGTCAATAATGGTGTTTTCATAGGTCTTCCTTTGTTGAAACAGGTGGAAACTTAAACGAAGGCTCTTGCCTTTTCAAAAAGGTTCTCAGCGTGAGGAAATTATGCGAATAATTCCGGCAAAACACTTCCTGCCGGCTGACGGAATACTTTGTCAAAGAGATAGGACTGATCCGAGGGTTCCGGATTGACCTCGATCATTTCCGCACCGGAATTTTTTGCCATCTGCGGATATCCTGCCGCCGGAAAAACCACACCTGAAGTTCCGATGCTGATAAAGAGATCAGCCTGCGCGATAACTTCATCTGCCTTCTGAACGACTTCCGGATTGAGAAAATCGCTGAACCAGATGATATCCGGGCGCAGCCATTCGCCGCAATCACACTTTTTCCGTTCATACCCGGTGGTGTTCAAATCTTCAAATACCTTTCCTTCCCGTTCACATCGGACTCTCCACAGACTGCCGTGCAGTTCGATTACTGTTGTACTGCCGGCGCGCTGGTGCATGCCGTCGATATTTTGCGTAACAATGGTAACATCAGGATGGGTTGACTCTATTTCGGCTACAGCAGCATGTCCTGGATGCGGATCACATTTGAGAGCTTCCTTCCGGCGAAGATCATGGAATTCGAATACTTTTTCCGGTTCCTGTTCCCAAGCCTTTTGGCAGGCATATTGCTCCCATTTATATTCGTGCCAGATTCCGCCTTCGCCGCGGTAAGTCGGCACACCGGATTCTGCGGACATGCCCGCTCCGGTGAAAAAAACAATGTGCTGATAATCCTTGGGATTAATGTCTGAATTGGAAGCGGCAGAGCAGATTAATAATCCATATCCATCATGCCGCCGCCACCGCCTCTGCCACCCATACCTTCGCGGTTCCAGCGCCGTTTCTGCTCAAGTTTGCCAAAATTATAATTGAGAACAAGCGACAAGGTTCTGCGGTCACGTTTTCGCCACGCATCCATGGTTTGGGTATAATTCTCTCCGATTATGCTTTCTATTTCCTGTTCTGTGTAAATGGAAAATTTTCCGCTGTTGGTGAGGTCGTTTATTTTCAGCGTTACATTAAGCCGGCGATCAAAAAATGACTTCTGAATGGCAATATCAAACGTTGCGTTTGCCGGAATATGACCGTATGTAATCTTCATTTTTCCGCGGAAGCGGCTTGTGAGTTCCAGCTTGGCAATGCCAGGAACCGTTAGGCTCATGTTACCGAATCCACCAATTCCGCGTGATTCGCCGTTCAGGTCCGGTTCGCCTGATCCAAAAGTGCGGGAATTCCATCCGTAGGCATTCAGCGTTAGGTTCACAAACGGCATCATGCGGAAGTTGACCATTGCGTGGCCGACAAATTGCTCGGCTGATCCTGCATTGTCCGCCGTTAAAATTTCGTACTCTTCATTGCCGATAACGACCATGTCTCTGTCCCACCACTGGATCATGTCCGTGGCGCGTTTATACGAAAGTCCCGTATTGAATGTCATCATCTTAGTATTAGTGAAAAAGTTGAATTCAAGCACATCGCTGTATTCCGGGCGCAGGAAGGGATTTCCGTTTCGTATCCGCGAGTCGTCCGTTATGCTCCTGGGGAAGGGATTCAGCGCTCTTCGCCGCGGACGGTTCACGCGCTTGCTGTACCCGAACTGGATCTTGGTATTTTTTGAAATATCGTACAGCAGGAATGCGCTTGGATAGATTTGAAAATACGGATTACTGAACGGAGATGCGGCAATAGCTGTATCAATGATGGCAGTGAAAACATTCACCGAATCCGGTGACGTAGGGGAGTTCCGCTTTACACTCGCGTCCGTATTCACCTGTTCGGCCCGTGCCCCGAGTTTCAGTCCCAGTTTGTCCGTTATTTTATGCGAAAGCGTCGCGTAGGCTGCGTGGACATCTTCCTGGTAATTGTAAGCGAACGGCAGGTATAGATAATCGAGGTCGGTATTAAACTTTTTGATTGTGCTTTTGAATCCCGTTTCCAGAATAGTCTTGGCGCCGAACGGATGGGTGTAGTCCGAAAGAATCACAATATTGGAATTCTTTTCATCGGAATGGCTGTGCGCACCATCCTCCACATGATGGTGTTCCTCACCTATTTCATCCTCTTCCTCAACTTCCTCTTCAATTTCTTCATCTACCGATGCATTGTAGGTTATATCAAAAACGAAGTCTCTTTCCTGTTCATCAAAATCCCGATCGTATCGAAACGACAAATCCATTGTGGACCCTTTGTCCCATTCCACGCTGTTCCTTTCTCCATAGGCCGGCTGAATATAATCGATTACTGTTCTGTCACGTTTGTCGTGCGATTCAAATGTAGATGTAAGAGAAAATGTATTTTTTGAACCTAAATAATAATCTGCGCCCAGTCGGAATGAGATGCTTTCCGGCTCATGGATGGTGAGAGTATTCTGATTTAATGTTCGGGTGGAATCTGTGTACACATAATTGAAGAGCCTTGATCCGTCGCCGAAACGATTCCCGAGCCGGTAGCTTCCGTTGCCGGTCAGGTTCCAGTTGCCGACGCGGTAATTCAGCATACCAGATCCGTTTAATTTTCCGTACTCGCCGGCAGACAGGGATGTATTGCCATTGAATCCTTCGAAAATTCCACGTTTAAGAATGATATTAATGATGCCTCCCATGCCGTCGGGATCGTATTTCGCGGAGGGATTGGATATCACCTCCACGCGGTCGATCATGGCTGCGGGGATATTGTCCACCATGGCACGGCGGTCGCCGTGAGTCATGCCGCTCGGTTTTCCGTCAATCAATATGGTTACATTCTGGTCGCCGCGGAGGCTGATATTGCCGTCAATATCCACATCCACATTCGGAATCTTCTTCAGCGCATCTTCCGCCGTGCCGCCTGCAACGGTCAAGCTTTTGTCCACGTTAAAGATCTGCTTATCAATCGTCTGGATGTATGCCGGTGCATCTTCTATCACATCTACGGTTTCCATCTGAATAGCGGAAATCCTAAGACCAATATTTCCCAGCTTCTGTTCGATTCCTCCCCTTTCCCCGGGGAAAACATTGAGCGGTCCTATTTCCTTTTTTTCGTAGCCGATAAACTGAATGGCAACGGAATAGCGTCCCAGACGTAGTTCTTCTATTTTGAATGATCCGTCAGCTTTTGTGAGGCCGCCGGTAACGATGGTCTTATCTGCCTCGCTAATGATCGAAACAGAAGCATATTCAATCGGTTCGCCGTTCAGGGAATCCAATACCGTTCCCTGAATGATGCCAATCTTCGGCATCATGGATGGATCAAATTCGCGATTGTTTCCTCTCTGGGCAATGGCCACAGAAATAGCTAAAATGTACAATAAATGTTTAAAAAAACTGGATTTCATAATTATTTCCTAATTGTTGATTAAATATGGTTTGGTAAACAGCTCACACAGGCTGTTAGACAGAAATTAAATGTATAAGTTAAAGGGCGGGGCTCGTGTCGATAGATTTGGTAATACTGTTTTTGATGTGGTTTCGGAAGTAAACTGAAAAAATTCGTTTCTTGGATCTAGTAACCTACTGGATAAAAGATATTGGGTAAACAAGGTAAGCTTGCTGTTCAAACATGTTTTGCACTCAAGATGACCACTGACATGGCCGTTGTTCTCACAACTGATTTCGCATAAAACATATCCATCGCGTACACTTTGATGTACATGCCCAAGATGCAAACTTGAGGCCAATAGCAACAAAATGGTGGCAATTGAAACTATTTTTTTGATTAATAGCATCTTTAATATTACAATATTCTAAGTTTTTCTCGTAAGGAAAAAGTCACAAACAACGATAAGCTGCTCCAATAGGTGTACCCTATCCAAATACCTATGACTCTAAAAAAACCTCGCTACTTGACAGAGTTTTTATTGTAGCGGGGACAGGATTTGAACCTGTGACCTTTGGGTTATGAGCCCAACGAGCTACCAGACTGCTCCACCCCGCGATCGTTAATTCTTTTAAAAAAGCGCCGGCAAAATTAGGAAACGAAACCACATCCTCCAACTTATTCTGATGCTGTAATTTTCAGGTAAATCGGCATATGGTCCGAATAGCCTCCGAGCAGTTTATTTCCCGCCCAGAACCGATATGGGAATCCATCGTATTTCCCTCCGTGCTGGCGGTATTCCGGTCCATCGAATACATGTGCCGATCCGCTCACGAATGATAATCCTGATTCATCATAAAGCCCCGGACTGATGATTAGGTGATCGTACACCATGTCCTTTCCGCCATATTTGTATGTGCTTCCTCTCGGGTTCCTGTGGTACCGCTCCATCACATTCCAAAGGACAGTCTTGCTTCCGTCCACTTTTTTTCTTTCCATATTTGCACCAAGATGTTCCATTACAGACGGATCCACCGGCTCATCATTCAGATCGCCCATGACCACAATTTCCGCGGCCGGATCCTTTTTGAGAATTCGGTCCACTTCTTTCCTAAGCGTCCGCGCTGCGGCTTTCCGGGATGGAATTGTCTTTTCAGCGCCTCCGTATTTGCTCGGCCAGTGATTCACAAAAATGTGCAGCAGGCGATCTTCAAATTTTAACAAAGCATAAAGAATGTCCCGAGTCGGTTTCCCGGAAGGAAGCAGCACCGTAATCTTTTTGGATTCCACGAACCAGAGTTTTTCGGGGTTATAGAAAAGTCCGACGTCTATGCCGCGGCGGTCCGGTGAATCGTAATGCACAATCTGATATTCAAAGGACGGAACCCGTGCATTGAGCTCTTCCATCACAAACCTGTTCTCCACTTCGCACACGCCCAAAATATCTGCGCCGACCTTTTCCATGACAGATGCAATATTTTTCATCTTGAAGATGTAAATCGCTTCCGTAACACGTTTTTTTCCGCCGATGGCAAATTCATTATCATTTGTGTACGGATCATCTTCCAGATCAAACACATTTTCCACATTCCAGAATCCGACGGTAAGCGTATCGCCAGCAGAAATTCGTGTGACGCATATCAACAGAAGTATGATCAGTGCGCTTGTATATTTTTGTGAAACTTTTTTCATGGTTCCTCGTTTTTGTGGTTGTAAGCGGGTACGGAAATTACTCTTGCCTAACCTCTAAAAC
>JASLML010000042.1 GCA_030746535.1 Fidelibacterota bacterium | reverse complement strand
CCTAAGAGCTATCGATCGATTCCTCGGAAAAGGCCTCAATATTTTCACCATTCTGGAGTACCTGTTCTTGAACCTGGCCTGGATCGTTGCACTCGCCGTACCGATGGCAGTCCTGATTGCAACCCTGATGTCCTTCGGCCGCATGTCGGAGGATAATGAAATCACCGCCATGCGAACATCCGGAATCAGTTATTTAAAGATCATTCGTCCCGCACTCTATTTCGGCACTGTGGTTGCGTTGATTCTCATTTATTTTAACAATAATGTATTACCGGATATGAATTTCCGCGCACGCCTGTTATCCGGAGATATATACCGCAAGAGGCCAGATATGAATATTGATCCCGGTCATTTTATTGATGATATACCGGATTACAGCATGATTATCCGCGATAAAGAAGGCGAACTGATGAAAGATGTGAGGATATTCAGCAAATCGCCGGTGGATGCACAGACCAGCATTTATTCCGAAACAGGTACTCTGCACACAGCCGACAATACCATTGTGCTAACCTTATTTGATGGTGAAATCCATGAACTGGATCTGGATGATTTCGGTAATTATCGGAGAATCGCATTTGAGAAGCACCAGATCAATATACCCGCCGATGACCTCACCCTGATGCGCCGCGATTCAGCCAGCCGGCGCGACCGTGAAATGACTATTCCTATGATGATCGACAAACGGAATTCTTACCAAAAGCGCATTGATAAACTGCACCGGCGCATTACTTCATCCTTTACAAAACTGACGGGAGACAGCATCTCTCCGCAAACTCTTGACCTCGCACTCAGGGAAGTCGGCTCATTCAAGGAAGTGATAGAATCCGACACAGCTTTCGCCGCCGCTGATCTTAAAACAAAACGGCGGCAGGCCAGTCGGCTCGAACGCCAGCTGAAAAATGAATTCAACCTGATCAACAGCTACACTCGCAGCAAGAATAAATACAGCGTAGAAATTCATAAAAAAATCACACTGCCGGTGGCGTGCATCTTGTTTGCGCTTGTTGGCGGCGGTCTCGGGGTTCTTGTGCGGAAAGGCGGTTTCGCCGTTGCCACAAGCCTCAGTTTTGGTTTTTTTCTGGTCTATTACATTTTTCTAATAGGCGGAGAAGAAATGGCGGACAGAAATATCATTTCACCATTTTTAGGTATGTGGTCGCCAAACTTTTTTCTGGCACTCGTTGCCGGATATCTTACACTCCACACTGTCCGCGAACGAGCGCCGTTCCAATTCAATTTTTCGTTGTTCGGGCGATTTCGAAACCGATCCGGCGATGCCTGATATTGCCGAAAAAAATAAAGACATGAGTGCGTCATACGTAGTAGAACTGATTTAAGTCAAGTCCTGTATGAATTATGGATGGTAACTGAATGAAAATTAAATGGTTTTTATTGATACTTTTTTTCCTTTTGATTGGATTCATCTTGAAAACGATGAATGATGCTGGCGAATTCAAAACGATCAATCCACATTTTGATGGAGAATGCCGGTCAATTTATGGAGTGGATGGTCCGGAAGATATCACCATTCTGAAAAACGGGATTGCGCTTATCACATCTGACCACCGCTGGAAAACACTTGCTGGTGAACCGGTGCAGGGAAACATTTTTGGGTACGATTTGAATGATCCACAACCGGAATTGATCAATCTGACTGAAACTTTGGAAATCGAATTCCACCCACACGGCATTACGGTATTTGAGGGTGATTCCGCCAACAGCGTTGTGTATGTAGTAAATCATACATCAGCAGGACATTCAATCGAAGTATTCAATTTAAACAGAATGATCTTGACCCATATGAAGACTATTACCGATCCGATGCTCATCAGTCCGAATGATTTAGTGATGGTCAATGAAAGCCAATTCTATGTCACGAATGACCACGGCACGAGAGCAGAGTGGACGAAAACGATCGAAGATTATCTGCAGCTTGCGATGTCGAATATCCTGTATTTTGATGGTGAATCCTTTCGTGTGGTTGCAGAAAATCTAAAATATGCAAACGGCATTAATATGTCCCGTGACGGAAGTTGGATATATGCTGCAGAGACGACCGGCAAACGCATTTCAATTTTTAAACGGGATATAACAACAAACACATTGACTTTTGAGCGATCCATCTATACAGATAGTGGAGTGGACAATATCGAATTGGATAAAAACGGCGATCTGTGGATTGGAGCACATCCCAAATTGCTGGCATTTACACGGCATGCGCGGAATGCAGAAAATCTGTCACCATCCCAGGTTGTGAAGATATTCCAAAATGGTAATGGGAGTTATGATTGGGAAGAAATTTACCTTGATGACGGAACACCATTATCGGGATGCAGTGTCGCTGCAGTTTATAAAAATCACCTGCTGATCGGTGCTGTGTTTGCTGACCATATTCTGCATTGTGAATTCAATTGATGTTTTACGTCTTTTTTCTCTTTAGACGTGGTTCAATCTGTTACAAAGATAATACCCTCAAAAAGCTGTAAGATTAAGGGTTAAACTAGAGATTAATCCTAACCATGACGACGATATGAATCACTTATTTATTGGGTATGCCTGTGGGTTATTTTGAAAATGTGGGCCATGCCAATATGATGGGATTTGAAGGAAAGGTGACCATCAGCGAAGATCCGCCCAAGCCGCATCAGCTCATCTTAGGCAAATCGTAATCTTAAAAGCCGCGGTGGACCTTGCAGGTTTTGGTCGGCTGTGTATTTTCAATGAATACTTCAGGTGTTGACTCCAGCGGACAAAATTCAGTTGGCACCAGTTTGGTGATGGAACAAATCTTCATTTCAATAATGGATTCCGGGCGGTCAAATCCGACTCTTTTGTATCCCAATGTATCGTGAGCATCCCGCATGAATCTCGCCCAAACCGGCAGTGCCGCTTTGCTGCCGTCCTGTCCTTTGCCCAAACTTACTCTCGCATCATCCACTCCGGTCCACACACCGGCGGTTATGAAAGGCGAAAATCCGACAAACCATGCGTCCGTCCAGCCTTGGGTTGTGCCTGTTTTTCCTGCGGCCGGATGATAAAAATGATATTTCCAGCGTGAGCTGCCTCCCGTTCCGCGGTCCAAAACGGTTTGCATCAGGTTCGTCATCATGTATGATGTCTCTGAACTGAGCACTTCATTTTTTATAGGCCGATATTCCTTCAGCACACTGCCAAAACGGTCTTCAATTCTTGTGATGGCAAATGGTTCATTATGCACGCCTTTGTTGGAAAAAATGGAATATGCGCCGACCATTTCCAGAAGGTACACTTCCGAAGTTCCGAGAGCGATTGCATCAACGGCGCGGATGTCGGTAGAAACTCCCATCCGCTGTGCAGTCTTTTTGACTTGCTGTGCCGGGGCTAGGCCCTTTTGCACCATACGGACGGATATCAGATTGAGCGATCTGCGAAGGCCTTCGCGCATTGTGGTAAGACCTCCTGTTTTATTGTCGTAATTCCGCGGCTTCCATTTTACCCACTCGCCGTCAGCATTCTGTACATTCAAAACCACCGGCTGATTCTGAAGCTGTTCTGTAACCGTGTAGCCGTTCTCAATCGCCGTTGCGTACACCATCGGTTTAAAAACAGAGCCCGGCTGCCGCTTCGCCTGAACTGCACGGTTGAACTGGTCGGTGTAATCCGGACGGCCGCCGATCATAGCAAGAATGGCACCTGTTTTGGAATCAATCGCCACAAAGGCGGACTGCACCAAAAGCTGAGAGCGTAATTCTTTGTAGAGCTCGCCGTTGCCTTCCATCATCATGCGCACGGTGTCTTCTGGAAAAATCGATAAATATCCGAGTGTTTCAAATTCTTCCTGATCATTGAAGATGCGCTTATTCAGTTTGGACTGGTTCAATTCTATGGATTGCGACACTGCCCGTTCTGCAACCTCCTGCAGCCGTGAATCCAATGTCGTATAAATTTTGAGTCCGTCTCGATAAATGTTTATCCCAAGCGATTCATCTTCCTTTTCTAAAATTCGCCGGACATATTCTGTAAAGTACGGCGCTTTGCCGCGGGACTGTTCGCCGAGAACGGTTTCGAGGGACATCGCTCTTGCCTCGGAGTACATAGCCGGTGTAATTCGTTTTTGGTTGAGCATCAGTTTGAGCACCGTATCGCGGCGGCGAAGAGATTTTTCAGGATAGCGGACAGGCGTGTACCGCGCGGGTGCCGGAAGAACACCAACAAGCAATGCGCTTTCATCCAGCGTCAATTCTCGGGCTTCCTTTCCGAAATAGCGCTTGGCAGCCGCCTGTACACCGTAAGTACCGTGCCCGAAATGAACGCTGTTGAGGTACATTTCCAGAATTTCGTCTTTTGTATACGTCCGCTCAATTTGAATCGCCGTAATGATCTCCTTGAGTTTACGTGTAATGGTTTTCTTAAATCCGATCGTATCATAAAGATTCCTTGCCAGCTGCTGCGTTAGTGAACTGAAACCCTGAGTGTAGCTCATGGAAAGCGTATTGATGACAACGGCGCGCAGCACATCGCGAAGCGAAATTCCCCAATGCGAACGGAACCGCTGGTCTTCCGAAGCAATCACGGCGTCCTGCATATATTCGGGGATCTGATCCAGGCTGACGAACACTCGTTTTTCGAGATAAAGTTCATGAAGAACCTTCCCGTCCGCCGAGTAAATTCTTGTAACAAGATTCGGATCGTAATTCTCAAGCTGCTCGATTGAAGGCAAATCCCGGGACAAAAATAAGAGGTAGAGGATAACTGCTAAAGCACAGCCGGAAAGAAATACGGCAGATTTTTTAATGATTTGCGGCCAGCTCATGGAAATAATTTACAACAGCAATGCTGTCTCACCTTGTCCGGAATGTATGATTTTTTGTGAAGAATGTTCCGGAGGCTATGATTCGTCTTTAGGATGAATCATATCCTCAGGGCGGACGAAAGAATCAAATTCTTCTTCCGTTAAGTATCCCAAAGCGACAACAGCTTCTTTTAAAGATGTATTTTCAGCGTGTGCCTTCTTTGCTACTTCCGCAGCTTTTTCGTATCCGATGTGCGGATTCAGTGCGGTGACAAGCATTAGCGAGTCGCGAAGATTTTTTTCAATGCCGGCTTCGTTGGCTTCGATTCCGTCCACGCAGTGCTTGGTGAAGGAATCGCAGGCATCTCCGAGAAGCCTAACGGACTGAAGAATATTATACGCCAGCACGGGGCGGTACACATTCAGTTCAAAATTCCCGCTTGCTCCGGCGACAGAAACAGTGACATCGTTCCCCATCACCTGCGTGCAAACCATGGTCATCGCTTCGCATTGGGTCGGGTTCACTTTCCCCGGCATGATGGATGATCCCGGTTCATTCTCCGGAAGATTCAATTCTCCGAATCCTCCGCGCGGGCCGCTAGCAAGCCAACGAATGTCATTCGCAATTTTAAATAAACTGCCTGCTAATGTTTTCAGTGCGGAGGACAGTTCCACGATGGAATCCTGCGCACCGAGTGCTTCAAATTTATTGGGCGCCGAGCAAAATGGCAGACCGGTACTGTCAGCAATTTCGGAGGCGACCTTTTCCGCAAATCCTTTTCTTGAATTAATGCCTGTACCGACCGCGGTGCCTCCCATGGCAAGCTCATAACAATGGTCCAGCGCCTTGTCAATCCGAGAAAGTCCGTGCTCAAGCTGTGATGCGTACCCGGAAAATTCCTGTCCGAGACTCAATGGTGTAGCATCCTGTAGGTGAGTTCGCCCGAGTTTTACAATGGAATCAAATGCTTTTGCTTTTGCTGCCAGTGATTGCATCAATCCGGAAATTGCCGGCACAAGATGATGTGTAATGGATTCTACTGCTGCAATGTTGATTGCTGTCGGGAACGTGTCATTCGTGGACTGGCTCATGTTTACATGGTCGTTGGGGTGCACCGGATTTTTGCTTCCCAATTCCCCTCCCATGATTTCAATGGCGCGGTTGGAAATGACCTCATTAACATTCATGTTGGTTTGCGTTCCGCTTCCGGTCTGCCACACAACCAAAGGAAAATGATCATCCAGCTTTCCCTCAATCACTTCATCGGCAGCCTTACTTATAGCATCTGCGATGTCATCGTTTAAATCGCCATAGGATTGGTTCACCAATGCAGCTGCTTTTTTTAGAATCCCGTAAGCACGTATGAATTCCCGAGGAAACGACTCTCCGCCGATTTTGAAATTTTCGAAAGAGCGCTGTGTCTGCGCTCCGTAATATTTATCCGACGGCACCTCAATGGTGCCCATACTATCCTTTTCTTTGCGCGTGCTCATATCAGGTTTTTGTGAAAAATTCTGATGAGAAAATCACTCAACAACCCAGGTGTCGCCTGCGTTCAACAGGGAATCCAGTTCACCTTTTCCCATTTTTTCAGTCGCACCATCAATCTGGTCTATAAGCATTTCGTCGTAGGAAGGCGCATCAACACTGTATAACACGCCAATCGGTTCCGGGAAATCATCGTTTGATGTAAAACTGGCCAGCATGGATGCCAGAACAAAATCTGTTTCATCATGTACAAGAACATCATCTGGTGTCCATTTATCACCGATCTCTATCACTTCCGGGACGTTTCCATTCAGCCGGATTCCGAATTCTTTTTCCGCGCCGAACATCATCGGCTGGCCGTTTTCCAGCCAGAGAACTGACTGGGCTTTCGTATCCTTTTCGGTGTACTTGAAAAATGCGCCGTCATTGAAAATATTGCAATTCTGGTAGATCTCAAGAAAAGTACCGCCCTTATGCTCGTAGCAACGCGATATCATACTCTGAAGGTGTTTTGTTTCCCTGTCCAATGTTCTTGCAACAAATGTTGAATCTGCGCCCAGCGCCAGCGCCGGGGGATTAAACGGGCGGTCCAGTGATCCCATCGGTGTCGATTTTGTTACTTTCCCGAGTTCGGACGTCGGGGAATATTGCCCTTTTGTAAGGCCGTAAATCCGGTTATTGAAAAGCAATATATTGATATCCATATTTCTCCGCATCAGATGAATCGTATGGTTTCCGCCAATGGAAAGCCCGTCGCCATCACCGGTGACAACCCAAACAGACAAATCCGGATTCGCCAGTTTTACACCGGAAGCGATTGCTGTAGCTCTGCCGTGAATTGTGTGGAATCCATAGGTATCCATATAATACGGAAACCTGCTCGAGCAGCCGATGCCCGATATAAAAACAAAATCTTCTTTCTTCCTGCCGAATGTAGGAAATGTTTTTTGGGTCTGCGCAAGAATCGCATAATCACCGCAGCCGGGACACCACCTTACACCTTGGTCTGAGGTATAATCTTTCCTCGTTTGGACCGGTGCTGTTTTCTGTTCTTCTGCCATAATTATTTCACACCAATTCCTTTGCCGCATGCACAATTTCACCGGCACTGTACGGCCTCCCTCTTACAAGGTTCAGCCCTTTGGCATCCACAAGATATTCTGCACGAATCATCTTGATAAGCTGGCCGTAATTGATCTCCGGAATTAAGATATTTTTAAACTTGATCAGGATTTCTCCAAGATCTTTTGGTAATGGATTTACCCAACGAAGATGGCAATGGCCTATTTTCATGCTATCGTCAAGAAGCGTTTCGGCTGCTGATCTTGCTGCGCCGTACGTGCCGCCCCACGTTAAAATAAGCAAATCTCCGCCGCTCTCACCATATACTGGTGTATCCGGAATATGCTTCACAATATTAGCGGTTTTCTCTGCGCGCATCACTGTCATGGTATGATGATTCACAGGATCGTAGCTTACATTTCCGGTGATGTCTTCTTTTTCCAGCCCGCCGATTCGGTGCTCAAGTTCGGGGGTTCCGGGAATTGCCCACGGACGGGCAAGCGTTTCTTTGTCCCGTTCGTAGGGTTGAAATGAATCTCCGTTGGAATTCTTCATATAGTTCGCACTGAATGTTTCCAGTGAATCTACGTCGGGGATTTTCCACGGTTCCGAACCGTTTGCCAAATAGCCGTCCGTCAAAAGGATGACAGGTGTTCTGTATTTTACTGCAATCATGGACGCTTCGTAAGCCGCATAAAAACAGTCGCCGGGAGTTTGGGCCGCAATAATGGGAATCGGTGCATCACCGTTTCGGCCGTACATCGCCTGAAATAAATCGGATTGTTCCGTTTTTGTCGGCAACCCCGTACTCGGTCCGCCGCGCTGTACATTCACGATTACCAACGGAAGTTCAGCAATCACTGCTAAACCAAGCGCTTCTCCCTTCAAAGCGATCCCTGGGCCGGAACTGGCGGTAACAGCAAGGTTTCCTGCGAACGCAGCGCCGATAGCCGATGCAATGCCGGCAATTTCATCCTCAGCCTGAAACGTTTTAATACCAAAATTCCGCCATGCCGCCAGCTGATGTAGAATATCGGAAGCAGGTGTAATAGGGTATCCGCCGTAAAACAGCGGTATATCTGATTTTTCGGCAGCGGCTGCAAGCCCAATACAAGTGGCAAGATTTCCGGTCACATTTCGGTATTTCCCTGGCGGAAGTTCGGCTTTGTCTACCTTGAACCGTGTAGTAAATATTTCAGCTGTCTCCCCGTAATTGAATCCCGCGTTGAGCGCTTTTGTATTTGCCTCAACCAGTTCAGGACGCTTTCCGAATTTCTTTTCCAGAAATTTAATTGTCGGATCCAGAGGGCGGTCAAACATCCAAAAGCACACGCCAAGCGCAAAGAAATTTTTGGTTCGATCCACCAGTTTAGGTGTGAGGTCCAGCCCTTCGCAGGAATGTTTGACCATTTCGCTCATTTTAATGCTGAAAAGCGAGTAACTGTCTAAACTTCCGTCTTCCAGCGGATTTTCTTCATAGCCGGCGAACTTCAGATTCTTTTTGGTAAAAGCATTCTCGTTTACGATGAGATAGCCACCTTTTGGAAGATCTTCAAGATGCACTTTCAGCGCTGCCGGATTCATGGCTATCAGTACATCTGGCTCATCACCGGGCGTATGGATATCCTGAGAGCTGAACTGCAGCTGAAAAGCACTTACGCCAGCCAGCGAACCGGCAGGTGCCCGAATCTCTGCCGGAAAATCGGGGAGTGTTGCAAGATCATTGCCAAACAGAGCCGATGTTTCGGTAAAGCGAGTTCCGGTAAGCTGCATCCCGTCTCCCGAATCACCGGCAAATCGTATAACAACGCGGTCTTTCTGCTCGAAATTTTTAGACATTTGGGTGGTATATTTTAGCTATAAAGAGGAGATAGAATACTATTTATTTTGTAGTAAGGGGATATTGCTTCTTTGATTATGCAAATAAGAAAGTTTGAGCTCTTCGGCGCTGGCATAATTTTGGTCCCAATCAATTAGCCTTTTTGCCATGATATTATGGTATAACCGGGGCAAAAAAATTGCTAAATACAGCATGCTTAAATAGCCTTGGGGCATTGTTGGGGCATCAACGTATGATTTGAGCTCCCAGAATTTCAAATGGCTTTTCTCATGATGGGAGGAGTGGCGAGTAACATTGTACAGATAAATACTGCTGATTGCACTGTTGGTATTCCAGGAATGATGAGGTTTGACAGGCTGCCCCTGCACCCTTACCAGCCCGTAGTGTTCAGTATAATTGATGACTTCCAACAAACATTTTGCAATAAAGGAGCACAGCAAAAAAATAAGCATTCCGCTAATTCCGCCAATCAGAAAAGCAACCACTGATAAAGAAATGCTGCGCATATAGCCGACCAGCATCCTGTTCCCCAAACTGAATCTGAACCTGTTGTTTTTCATAAGCCGTCTGTTTTCAAGTTTCCACGCATCGCTGTGTTCTTTGCCTATTGCCCGCAAAACAAAGCCGTAAAGATTTTCACCCCTTTTTGCAGTGGCAGGATCGCTTTCAAGGCCGACATTTTTATGATGTCCGTACACATGTTCAACTGCAAAAGCGCAGTCCCACGAAATTGCCAGGAGCCAATTGCCGATAAACATATCAAACCTATTTTTGATGCGATGAACCAATTCATGGCCGGGTACTGTTCCCATAACACCAATGTAAAGGCTGGTCAAGGCAACCAGAAATATTGCATCCAATGTATGCATCGCATTTTTGATGGCAAATAAATCGATGTTTAGTATTTGCTGAACCCAATTGGCTACCGCTATCGAAGGATCGCTGCTCAAAACAAATACGGTCAAATAAACCAGTACAAGCACCAAAGGGAAATTGATATATATGGGAAGATTCAATAAAAACACATTGTTATAGTCCTCTTCAGCCGAATCATCTTTAATCATTATATCACCCAGAATGATAAATAAAGAGAAACCAATGAAAAACACTGTTGGATAGAACGTACCCAGTGAGGAGACATATACAGCTACTATAATGGTTGCCGGTGATATATAATACTTAAGGTATTTCATAATGATATGAATGCAGTATCAGCGCCGTTTTACTATAGAAAAGCTTGATAATATTAATTTACCCACATTAAAACACCTAGCGCAAAGGGTTCTCATATTTATTCACAGTGCATTGCTTTCGGCTATCAGGATTATTAAAATCCGGGCATGATAGATGAACGAGACGATCCGGGCCAGCTACCCCTTTTCCCAGAACTTGCGGGAGGCGAAAGAATGCCGTCGCTGGCAACCTTGCCGGAATTCGGACAAGCGCTGCAAAACCTGATTCGCATGAGTGACCTCGGCGCCTTTATCGAACTTAATATTCAAGGTTTGGATAAGCTTTATTCGATAAACCTTCGCGATCTGGACGTCCCCGGGGATTTCCTGAAGGACATGAAGGGATATACGCCGTTAACCGTAAAACTTTTTTCCAAGGATGTGCGGAATGAGATCCACAAACGCACGTACGATATCAAATCCTTTTTTAACGCAAAGAATTCCTTCAAAACATCTTTCGGATTTTTTCTTTTCCGCACACATTTCGACGGTTGGAAAAAAACGCTCAGCCGGCGGCAGGAAGATATTCAATCGTATTTATCAGCAACGCTCGGCAAGGGAAAGTACGGTCAGGCTTTTGCGGAATTTTTCAAACAGGGATACGAACATATGGAGGCGCACGCAGACATTACGGCACCATGGGAATTCACAAAACGCCCTCTTCTGAAGGATATAGAAGAATCAAGAAAATTCCTGAATGAGCAGCACAAGACGCTTTTTACGCTAAAACCGACAGAAATAGATTTTCCTTTTCAGGTGATTACGCTTAAAACAGGAAGGGTTCCGCTGGTGCTGAATCAGTTTCAGTCTCAAGTGCAGATCCATTCCGTATTTAAGACCATCCATCTGGAATACCTTGCGGATACGCAGATCGAATCACTGGAAGACATCCGCCGCCTTACAGAAGGCATGTAATATTTTATGACCCACCAAGATCAGGTAAGACTAACAACACTTTCCCACGGCTCTGGCTGAGCGTGCAAGATAGGTCCGGGTGACCTAGCTCAGGTTCTGGGTGATCTTGCATTAGAAACAGACGAGCGTGTGGTCGTCGGCTTTGATGGCGCCGATGACGCCGCCGTGGTGCGCCTTGACGACGGCAAGCTGATCGTGCAGACGCTGGACTTTTTTACGCCGATCGTGGATGATCCGTACAATTTTGGACAAATCGCCGCGGCAAATGCACTTTCCGATATTTATGCCATGGGCGGAACTCCGCTGTATGCACTGAACATTGTCGGCTTCCCAATCAATGATCTGCCGAAA
>JASLML010000041.1 GCA_030746535.1 Fidelibacterota bacterium | reverse complement strand
TCCGTTGACATTCACCACCGCTTAACATATTTGGTCGGGAATCCATTTTATCTGTTAGGCCGACTGATTCGACAGCCTGCTCTACCATCGATCTTCGTTCATCTGTATCCATTTTATTTAAAATCAATGGCAGTTCTACATTTTCAAAAACCGTATAAACAGGAAGCAGGTTATAGCTCTGGAAAATAAAGCCCATGTACTTACGCCGGAGACGGGCCCGCTCTCCATGGGATGTGTCATTTAGAGCTTGGCCCAGTACACTTACCTTCCCTTTGGTGGGGGAATCCAGACCACCGATAATGTTCAGCAATGTCGTTTTTCCTGATCCTGATGGCCCTATCAAGCCGGTGAATTCGCCTTTATTTATGGTCAGGGACAAATCCTTGAGAGCAGTGAAAAAATCTCCGCCCACCGGAAACTGCTTAACCAGATTTTGAATAGTAACTACGGAATCATTTGTCATGTTTTATCCTAATGATTATATACGAACATAAATTGAAATCCCCGGCCGAAACCGACAGAAGATTCCGGTGAATAGTCTGAAGCAAGACCGTATTCACTTCGGTACGGGTTCAGGGATAAGATAAAATTTAAACTAAATCTGTCATAAGTCGCACTCCAACGTATGTAATTGTATGCGCGGTTCTTTGTCCAATCCTGCTGGCTTATATACATAATTTGGTGAATCATGCCAATCGGCAGCATGGCCATAATTGCGCTATAATTATTGGAAGATGTATCTAAGGGTGTTTCTGAATCAACATACATGGCTTCCGCCATGACCATTATTCCGCTGCCAATCGGAAGTGTATAATCGGCACCAATGGTCAACATTCGGATACGCGATTGGTCAGCTGAAATCAGTGCACTTTCATTCCATAGTCCAATCAAGCCGTCATACCTGAAATCAACAGCATAGCGGTTATGTCTTTCATTTATCATTACGCCTGACTGTCCGATCATTCGAACTGCATCTCCCGGATCATGATGAAAGGTCAGCCCCCATTCGCCGAGCTCGGAAGAAAGTTCTGCCCGCCCGCCAAAAGAGAGAATGTCATTATCATCCAGAATGGACCAACCCCAAAATGACGATGTATTAGATTGAAACCACCTAAGCCTGAGAGCGCTTACGCCGGCGGTTTGGCCTGTCGGATCAGTGAGGTCAAAGGTATCAAACCAAGATAAGGCACTCAGCACTTGCGCGGGGCCAAAAATAATCTTCTGCAGACCGAGTCTTACATCGAGGCTTTCGGATGCATACCGAATCCAAAGCCGGTGGTTTTTATAATGGTCATTTATGAGCGAATCGCCGGAAAATGTGCTTACCGCCCGGTAAGCCCATTCTATATCCAAAAGATTCCCGGATGCAAATTCGTTTCCAAACGAAAGTGTCGGAATGTATCCAGCCGTTGATTCATAATCCGACATTCCAGGGGCCGCATCATTTCCTGCATAGCTGCTCGTCCAAAATTGTCCTTTTGTATGAACCTGTCCGCCTGCACCCGCCGTTAATATATATATCGAAAATGCAATTACCGAAAAGGCGTGTTTGCTTCGGCGGGCTACCTTTGATTGCATCGCCTACTCGCTCCGCCAAACCATATCGAAAGCGGGGAAAATGTGCGCCTGGGTACCAAACGGATATTCGCCATAAATCATTTTGTACCCGGCAAGAAGGCTAAACCCGGAGTGTTTATTCCATTCCAATTGAATGCTGTGTTCAACCGCAAAGTCCCCCGTGGCACCCGGCATCAAGAACATGTCGCCACTTACAGTATATCCCCACTGTTTGCTGATTTTAGAATGCGCCGCTGTTCTCATTTTTATTACAGCATCTGAATAATACACCGCCAGCCGTGGATAAATGTATGGCAGGTCTATGGTCGATTGCTTCGCCAACCCTCTAGCGCCGGCTGCGACACCCAATGTAACGCTCCCCGTAAAATGCACATCCTCCATAATTTCTTTGGTTACTGAAATCGTATTCCAAAATGAGACCATCTGCGGAATATCAAATTCCGGCGAAATAAGTGAAAACATATTGGGTTCGCCAATATCCATCCCCAACGGGCTTTGAAACCATTGTAATAAAGGCGTAGGATAATAGAGGCTGTGTTGTGTCGCAATATTCCAGTCAAATTTCCGCCATCTTAGTTTTGTATAGGTAATATTGGGCATTTTCAGCGACAGCAGTTTATACGCAGAAATTTCTCTGCCCCTGCCTAGGCCGTAACGGATGGGCCTGACCATCCCCACTTCCCATTCGTTTTTTTCTAGCAGATGGATGGAATCGGAAGCCGAAGAATAGCATCCCAAACATACACTCAGTATCAGCAACCGCTTCATGGAGCTACTTTCAGTATCGCTGTAACTGGCAGATGGTCTGATAGATCGCTTGCATCCTGATGGGTCGAATCCGAGTGTGCTTCCCAAACAAGGTTGGTAAATAAATAATCCAGTTTGCGGTCTGCAGTAAGATTAGAGGTGCTGGGTGCGTGTGTAAAATATTTGGAATCATCGGCAGTATATCGTGATAAAGAAACTGCGGGAGTGTATGAGTCATAAAGCGGTTGAAGAATGTCAGGTTCGCCGGAAAAATTATTGAAATAACTTCCGTCCTTGTGCGGACCTCCGTCCGCCCCCGTATGATAACTGTCTTGGGGACAGGCATCATCCAAACAGAAATCAACCGAGCCGGCACCTGGCGGAAGCGAATTAAGATCGCCGCCGGTTACAAAGCCAGCCCCGGAGTTGTGTATATCATTAAGCGTATTGATATACATGTTCACATGTTTCTGCTTCGTGTCATCGGTAGCAAAGGCGGTGGCATGGATATTTACTGCATACAGCGCGTCGTCCATAGGAATCGCTATTTTTGCTTTCAGTATATTGCGCCGCAGATAAAAATACTGGGTCAGATCGTCTTGATCTCCTCTCAGCGGAAGTTTGATTCTTTCCGCTTCCGACAGTTGCCACTTGGAAAGAATGGCATTCCCCATATCCATTCTTCCAAGCCCATCGCTTGGAATCACCTGCGCTTTCCATAGCGATGCATAGGCGCCGTAATTGAGGCCGGTATTATCCAGCAGCCATTGCACCTGATCTATGTAAGCCGATCGTTTGGACTGCCGATCCACCTCCTGCAGTAAAACAATGTCTGGGTTAGAAGCATTTATTTTATCTGCTATGCTTTGCAGATTCGCCTCAATCTCCGCAGATGTAAAAATGACACGGTCTCCGCACGCATCTCCAAAAAATGGAAGCTGACCGGCGCCAAAGCGTATGTTCCAAGTCATTACGTTTATCTCAGCCGGTGCAGTTACAGGATTATCAGCCTGAATATTTGCCGATTCGTAATAAAGAGCATCCTGTGTATCATCAAACGAGGTTACCAGCGGCTCACAGGAAAAAAATACACTGCATACTGCTGTTAAATATGCCGCATGTATTGGTTTAAATTGCATACAACAATTTACATTATTAAAGATCCGTCGGTAAAGAACGGGGTTTTCATCTATGAACGCCTGTTATTGGCGCCACAACCGTTTGGTTTGCCTTAAGCCAGCCCTGCTCCGCCAGTTTCTCAAGGCCAAGCCACAGTACGCCTGTTTCATAGGATGCATTCAGATTATGTTTAGCGTTTATATCGGCGGTCGCCGATGCCACATCAGATTCTGAAACAGTAATAGCGGTGCCCCCGCTATCATCCAAAATACGCAGCATCCATGCGCCGCCGATGGGCCCCGGAACATTTAATCCGAGTGCCTGTGTAATGTCAGAATCCCAAAACTGCGTAGAGCTTTCACCGGCTTCAAACGCGGAACTGACCGGTGCACATCCGGATGATTGCACACAGACCATTCGCGGCAGGCTGCCGTCAACCCAGCCCAGTTGTTTCATTTCATTGAATGCTTTCCACATTCCGATCAGCCCGGTCCCACCTCCAGTCGGATAAATCACCGCATCCGGGAATCTCCATCCAAGCTGCTCTGCAATTTCATACCCCATCGTTTTTTTACCCTCCACACGATAGGGCTCTTTTAATGTGGAAATATCAAACCAGCCATCCTGTTTATTGTCCAACATATGCTTTCCAGCATCGGCAATAGAGTTTCCCTGCAAATATACATTTGCAGCATAACGTTCAGTCTGATGCAGATATGAATTAGGTATCGTTTGCGGAAGAAATACATGGGATTGGATTCCTGCTTTTCGGCAATAGGCGGCGGCCGCAATTCCCGCATTCCCGGCAGACGGCAGGCAAATCGCCTGAACGCCTTGCTCTTTCGCCATCGAAACCGCAAGCGCCATACCGCGGTCCTTAAAGGAACCGGTTGGATTTCCGGTTTCGTCCTTTATATACAGATCAATGCCCCAACCATTTTCCGCTTGGCTCAGAGTTGTAAACCCTTCTCCGAGTGTTATGCGGTTCGATTTGGAAACCTGCGGCAAAACAGCACTGTAACGCCACAAGGATTGGTCATCATGATCGATATTTCTGTGCTGCTTCGAGTCTTCCCAGTCATAATGCACTTCCAGCGGAAATCCGCATGTGCAGAGGCCAACAACATCATCAGAAAAGGATGCCTGATTCCCGCAATCAGTACAAATAAAGCGCATAGGTGGTAATTACTGGCTCATAATCAGTTCCAGCGTTTTCTTGTCCAAAGGTAAAAAGCCTGATTTAGCGACCGCCGGAGTCATTGTTTTAAATTCAGGATTTTTTTCAAATACTTCCTTGAAAATAGGCAGTGCCCTCTCAACATCTCCTGTGCTTGCTAGCGTTACGGCGGTCCAATAAGGAAGCTCAGGATTTTCGGGATATGCTTTGGCGGCAGCATCATATTCTCTAAGCGCAGCAGCCATATTCCCCTCACCCAGATAATGATCGCCTTTATTGGCATGATCATAGGCACGGTGTATCTGAATCAGGCGCCGCAGCTGCTTAAGCGGTTCCGGATGATCCTCTACACGCAGCTCCAGCACAATATCTTTCCAATCGATGCCTGATGGTTCACCGCTGACAATCAGCATAGCTGCAGATTGCTTGCCGCGCAGATCTCCGCCTTCTTTCTCAGCTGCTTCAAGAGCCTGCATCATCCGCTCAGCAAAATCTCCTTCTGCTTTTTCGTAGGCTTCCGCCATCGCGGACCACACGGTTGGGCGAGCCATGATATTTGCCTGTACCGTATAATTAGATCCCTTTTTATATCCAGCATAGTCCATGCAATTGGCGCCAGTATGCGAAGCAACATTGCCTTGGAAATCTACCATCCCAACCTGGCGATATTTTTCGCCCTCATCTTGTTGCAATAAAATGTCCAGGGCTTGCTGCGCTGTTTTGCCTTTTTCCATCAGCGCGAGGCCCTGCGGGCCGTACTCAATCTTGGCCAAAGACTGGGTGGCAACAGCGCCCACTCCCGACTTTGCCCAAGGGACAACCGAGCCCACTGAGAACCAATGGCTTTGAACAGCTACGCCAAGCTGTTTGGTTTGCGGATCAAGGGCAACAATCGAATAGGTTGAAATAGGTCTGCTGATCGCATCCTGGGCGGCGATACAATTGACATATAGAATGAACAATAATAAGGGATTTATTTTCATGATGCACTCCTTAGGTTATGAATCACATTTATTGCAATTCTGAATTTGAGACCATTCAGTGTAGCGTGCAAATAAATCACTGAATCAGATTGGAAATACCGAATTGACGCTCCTACTTTCAGCCTATGTTCACTTCGATTGCTGAAATATCTCTGGTCCAGTTGAAAAAGGGAGTTTCAGACCCTTACCGCGCCGGCCTTCCGCGAATATCAGCTGATGCAATCCAAAAGATCGAAGGCAAACCAAATACGGGAGATATTGTTGTTGTGTCTGACCTGAGCGGAAAATCAATCGGCTGGGGGCCCTATAATACTGATGGTAATACTCCGGTCCGCCTGCTCGCCATGGAAACTGAAAAATTTGACGGATTCGACCTTGATCATCTTCTTGATGTACGCATTTCCGAAGCTGCCGCTCTCCGGCAGACCATGCGGCTACCTTCACAAAGCACAAATGCATACCGCCTCATAAACAGCGAAGGTGACAGGCTTTCCGGCCTTACGGTGGATGTGTACGGAAATGTTGTTGTTGTCTTTTCAGAAGCTGCGTGGACAGAAATTCACCGCGAGTTGATTGAGGCATCCATACAAAAAGAACTTTCCCCTAAAACAATAATGTGGAGGCCTATGGCTGGAGAGCTTATACAGGACGGCTGGGAATCCTTTGCGCACAATCAAAAGGGCGAGCTGGAGGGAGTCATTATTAAAGAGCTGGGGCTCAATTACAACGTTTCTCTGGGGTCCGGACAAAAAACCGGCTACTACTGCGACCACCGTGAAAACAGGATTATGATTCGTGAGTTGGCACGTGGACGGCGCGTACTGGATGCTTTCTGTTATACTGGAGGATTTGCACTGAATGCGTGTGTTGGCGGCGCCCAGCAGATTGTTGGCGTTGATTCATCTGAGGCGGCCATTGATCTTGCCCGGGAGAATGCAAGGCTCAACCAATTGGACAATGTTACCTTTAACCGCATGGAAGCCCTGACGGCCCTGAATGATGCGCACGGGTTTGACCTGATTATACTTGATCCGCCAAAACTGGCCCCGAGCGATAAAGAGCTTGAAGCGGCTGTGTCCCATTACAAACATTTAAACCGTGAAGCGATCAAAGCGCTTCCCCGGGACGGGCTGCTGTTCACCGCGTCTTGTTCCGCCGCGCTGGGCATGGATCGCTTCACGCAGATTCTGAGCGAAGCTGCGGATGACGCCGAGCGCAGAATTTCTATTCTAAAATCATCAGGGACGGGCCCAGACTACCCCACACATCCGGCCTACCCTGAAGGAAATTATCTTACCTGTCTATTGGTCTGCGTATTGTAATAGCAATACAATATGCAGGAGCTCTATTAGCTATAGAATAAAAAAGCCCCCTGCTCACGCAGGGGGCTTTTTATCATTAAGGATTTAGGAAATACAGAGTTTTAGTTATCTTCGTCTTCATCTCCTTCATGATCCATGTCGGTGTCAATGTGTCCCATGTCAGCTGCATGCTGGTCCATTTCTTCAGCGGTGCCAAAGTGCAAATCACAGATTTGACAATAAAATCCATCCATGGTTCCACCTTCAAAACATGGTTCGCCTAAATCGAATGCACCGTTGCCATTGCAGTCAGCATAATCACCACAGCCGCCATCCGGGCCCGGATCTGCAACAGGATAATCCATCTCTGGGTCGCAAGGATCTCCCGTGTCTCCCATGTCTCCCATGTCTCCCATGTCATCCATGGGCATATCGCCATGCATATCTGATGGCGGAGGGCCTGCTTCAACAGCAGCCTGATGTTCAGACGGGTCAACAACGCCATCGTTGTTCATATCTACTTCGTTGAAGCGCTGTTCAAAGTCGGCATCATCATGTTCAGGATCGTTGGCCTGAAACCATGCTCTGGCTTCTTCCATATCAACTTCGCCGTTTCCATCGCCGTCAAGTTCATCATACGGTGGTGGACCTGGAGGCGGCATAAAGCCGATCTCTTCTAGGAGATATCCGCAGTCAACGTTGGGATCATCCCAAGTGGCGAATTCATCTTCGCCGATCCAGTATGTTTCGCGGCCTTCTGCCATCGCTATACAATTCTCAACGGTATGATCACCATATTCCTGATAATCTCCACCATCATCGCCGTCTCCTTGCATTGCTTCCCATGCATAAAATTCCTCGCTGGTAATTTCGCCATTTCCGTCAACATCTATTGCATTGAATGTATTATCAAATTCAGGATCTTCTCCATAAACGGCATGCGCTTCATCATAGGTTGCAACACCGTCTTCACCGGCAACTTCCTCAAATGACGGCTCGTCACCTTCGTGATGTTCGCCATCATCGCCGTCTCCTGGGCCATCAGGTCCCTGGTCATCAGCAGCTTCAAACTCTGCAGGATCAACAACACCATCACCATTTTGATCTACACCATCATAGCCAGTATCAAATTCAGGGTCTTCGTTCCCTTCATCATCATAACCGAACACGGCGCGAGCTTCTTCACGATCGATGACGCCATCACCATTGGTGTCAACATCTTCAAAAGTTGGACCACCATCATGGTCTCCGCCATCATCGCCGTCTCCGGCATAATATTCATCATCCATTGGCTGGCCTTCAAAACAGGGCTCACCCAGATCATAGGCTCCGTTGCCGTTACAATCAGCATAATCTCCGCAGCCGCCATCCGGGCCCGGATCAGCAACCGGATATTCACCATCACCGCACGCCTCTGCCATCATCATTGCTTCATAGGCATCTGCCTCTTCCTGTGTGATGTCTCCGCTGCCGTCAGCATCTATCTCATTGAAGACCTGATCGAAATCATCTTCGTGTCCCCATACGGCTTGCGCCTCATCATAGGAAACAACTCCATCTTCGCCAGCTACTTCTTCAAATGAAGGTTCGCCATCAGGTGGTGGCGGCCCGTCATCCTGAGCAGTTAGACTGAATGTGAAAAGAAAAAGGGTTGCTAAAAATACACGATTGATTATCTGTATCATATGCTTACTCCTTATTGTTATTTGGTTACAAATGCCTTCCCCCGAAGTAGAAGGATAATAAAGCCTTTTTTACCTTATAGTAAAGGAAAACTAATAACTATTTTAATTAGTGGTATGTGGGCGCAGTCACATGCAATGCTGCAGGTGATTTATATCACATTGCCGTTTATTTCAGCAAATGCGATAATTTTGATGTATTGCGGTTAAACACCTCTTCAAAGGCACCGTAATAATCGTTGATCTCGTAAAAATATTTGGCGGCATTACGGTCAACAATGTGGTAATTCTTTTGCAATACATCTGGCGATGGAAAAAGAATTTCAATTCCCGGGCGAAAATATTCGAGGTTCAGCGCTAGATCCGGGTTCATTTCAAGCACCTTTTTTAGTATCAGCACTTCGTATAATTGCCGTTGACGAGTGCGGTCTCCAATAAGTATGGTGAACATGTCATCTTTCGGAGTGTCGCCTCTCACATTGTATTTTTGAAGCGTTTGCAGAAAGCCTGCGTCTATCGGCACATAATCGGTTTGCGCTGTTGGGCGGACAAACGGTTTTTCGATCGTAGACTTTCCGCGAATCGTGAAACTGAGTTTCAGCGGCTTATTCTCTGATGCACTTTTAATATATGGTTTAAGTGGGCGCACGGTGAATCCAGTTGGATCGTCCGGAGCGTCTAAAAAGAACAGCACCTTCTCCGGATCCACATAATCGAAATAATCCATTTTGCGGATGATCTCCCAAATCATGCGCCGGACCAAAATGTCTTCTCCGGGAATCCGCCCATCCAAGAAACTCTTGTACGGTTCGGTAACCGATATCGTTGGGTCCCTTTTTACTTCTGTTCTGATGGCGCCCAGAAGCTGATTAAAGATCGGACTTTCGTTAATAAACGTCAGATCAAATACATCATTATTTTGAAGCCGGTAACTGTTCGGGAAAGATTGGTTACCGAAGGCATTGAAAAGTTCGGAATCCTGCGGAATGACGCGGCTGAAGTTGTTTTCCTGCTCCGTTATAATATGAGGCGTTACCACAACAATCACTTCCTTGCGCGTCTCCTGCTGAGTGGAAAAAGTAAATAGCCTGCCGAGAAATGGAATATCCATCAGGATTGGGATGCCGCCTTCATTGTCAGTCATTTTTTTTGAAATCAGTCCGCCAATAATAAAAGGAGTATTGTTTGCAACCCTTACAATCGACTGTACTCTCCTGTTATTAATAACGGGTGCTTCAAGCACGCCGGTGCCACCGGTTGCGCCGATACGTTCTTCCGTCTCGCTGATGATGGTTTCCACCTGAATGGTAATGCGTGTCCCGGTCTGGTTAACGCGCGGACGCAGGTTCAGCACAATGCCGACAGGGATATAGTCCACCGATTTTTCGGATGCAAAGTCAGTTGATGTTGTGCGAACAATTGGAATTTGCTGACCAACCTGAATACGCGCCTGTCTGCCGTCCAAAACAAGGACGGATGGTTTGGACAATATTTCTCCCGCCTGTGAACTTACCAGCGCATCCACGGAAGCGTTGAATGTTTCCGCGCTGCCAAACAATGTTCTGTCCATCACTACTGTAAATGGATTGATGGCTCCTGTTTCAGTATCCGGCGGCGGAAATGCCGCAGTGTAGCCAGAGCCCTGTTTGGAGAAATCAATCCCGAGCTCATCAATTTTATCCGAGTCCAGTTCTATCACAAGAGCCTCAAGCAAAATCTGGGATGCCGGGACGTCTATATCATTTTGCAGGAATTCCATCAGCTCGGCAACCGGTTTAAAATTCCCCGGACGGTATCCGATCAAAAGCCGCTGCATCGGTTCGCCGGTTGTCATTTTTGCCATTGGCATTCCACCAAGGTCGGCACCAAGCGCAGCTCCCTTTTTTGATTTGGTTGTTTTCTCTTTTTCAACCAGCGATGTGGATTCTGTATCGGGAAGTTTAATGATGATCGGAAGCTGGGACCGCGTGATGGACGCCGTATTTAATTTCGGTGATTCTTTTGGCGTGAACTTGTAATCACCGGCAACCTCCTTTGTACTGCTGGCATCAAATTCTATAACGGAATATCCCATTGACTTTAAAATTGCCAGCGCTCGGTCCGTCTGGATATAGCTTAATTTGATCGGCTCAAACTCAAGGTCCCGCAATCGGATGCCGGTGGACGCAGGCCTGGGCGCCTGTGCGTCTGCCGCTGCAATCATCAGAACAATAACAAATAAAATTGTGCGGTGTTTGATAATCAGCTTCATTGGATATAAATCGGAATACTCACTTCAAGATCAGAATAGGATGCGCTGATATAGCCTTCCGTTTCAGATGAAGATGTTGTTTGAAAGAAGCAGGTGACATCAGCCATGCTGTTTTTTGCCGTTCCAAGATCAATGGAAAAAGATTTGTAGGCTGCGCCTGTGGAAGAATTCTGAACATAAATGTACCCGGCATGCGCTGAAACATACAGATTGGTTGAGCTTGCCTCATCCGGGAGGTCAAATCCTGTTTCTGTGCCTGTCTTTTCAAAGGTGATGGATTTGCCTGCGCCTGAAAATACCATGTAAGCGCCAATGGGAATTGTCGCCAGCTCCGTATCAAATGAAACGGCTCCGGAATCCGACTCGCCGCCCACAACATCCAGAAACTTAAATGAAAGCTGTGCGGTTTCTGAAGTATACGACCATTCACCCGACCGTGTGGTTACAACGCTGTCGGTTGCGGCGGTGGTATCCTTAGAAAAGGTGTTTGAACTTCCGGAACTCCATGTATAGGATGTATCGGTCGTGGTGATAGTAGAATCTGTATAAACAACACTTTTCCTGTAACTAAACGTGTAATCGTTGCTGAAGGTGTATGTAATCGTCCTTGCCGAATCTGTATACACGCTTCCCTGCCTTGTAATAGACCATGTGCTATCTCCCGTTGTTCCGCTTTCCAACTCTGTAGCAGCGCCGATGGTGGAGTCTGAGTCGGTAAATTTAAGTGTATCCGTGCCTGAAACCTCCTGGGTCACCTTCCAGTCACCAAGCACCCTCGAACCCAAATCTGCATGTTCCATTTTCCGAACGATCTGTACATCAATTTTGATGTCCTCATATTTGGAAACAATATCTTCAGAAACGGTAAGGCTCAGACTGAAATAATCATCTTCAACGGATTTAGTAATAGAGGCGTCATTGCTGATAAAGTCATCCTCGCAACCGGCGAACAAGAGAAGGATAACGGCAATACTGCAGAAATGCTTAAAGAAGTTATTAATTTTTTTGAATATCATTAATGTTGTGTACGCAAGTCTTCCAAAGGATAAAATTGACACAAATCCAGATGAAATGAAACACTTTCTTTAGCGCAAAATCCCGGAGGACTAATTTCCCTGAATCACGAAACACCGCGTTATTAAATTGCATCAATCCATGATGAACCAAGCGATCAAAATAGAAGATTACCCATTTATCAATAACGAGGCGCTGTTTATTCAAAAGTCCTACTTCCGCGAATACGGGATTAAGGCGGTTTACAAGCAGTTTCGGCCAGGGATTGGCCGGGCGTGGTCCAGAAATATCATCAAGCTGTATGCAGCAGACGGCACCGGACTTGAGATTGGTGTAGGCGAGCGCACCATAGCGCCCGTATCCAGGACCATTCTAAGCGATGCGTTTGAAAGCCATGGAGCGGCTGATATGAGCCTTGCAAAAGTTTTTTTCAGGGCTGATGAAATTCCTTATGCAGACGGATCGTTTGATTTCATTTTCAGCGAGCACACGCTTGAGCACCTCGCTAATCCCCTAAAGGCTCTTTTCCATTGGAAGGAAAAACTTGCTGACGGCGGGCGCATCATTCTTTTCCTGCCGCATCAGCAGCGCTGCTGTGATATCTACCGAGAGCGCACACCTTTGCCGCACATTGTGGAAGATTATAAAAAAAATATGCCGGACGATGACCAAACGCATGTGAATGATTTTTACGAAAATGTTGTGCTGAGGGGATTGACGCCTCACTACGACCACTATAATAAGGAGGACCTTGCGTCATCGGGCAATATGCACCACCATGTTTGGATCACAGAAGATTTGGCGGAGTTGTTTCAGTATGTCGGATTAGATGTTATTTTTTCCGAAGACTGTGTTCCAGACAGACAGGACAGCTTTGTGATTGTTGGAGAAAAACAGAACTAGCGCGGAATACTCTGGAAGCGGGTTGGTTACAAATCCCACATTCGTGGGGTTTTTTGTTTGTAGGAATCTGGTAAATTTGTGCTATAAATAATGGGCCTAGCCCAAAACAATTAATTTAATACGAACAATATAATAGGAATACCAATATGGCAA
>JASLML010000040.1 GCA_030746535.1 Fidelibacterota bacterium | reverse complement strand
TCGTGGCGCCGCCGATCAATAGCGGAACTTTGAACTTCAGGCGTTCCATTTCGGAAGCAACATGAACCATCTCATCCAGACTCGGCGTAATCAGTCCGGAAAGACCGATAATATCTGCGCCCTCATCCTTTGCAGTAGACAAAATTCTATCCGAAGGAACCATAACTCCCAGATCAACAATATCATATCCGTTGCATCCGAGCACCACACCAACGATATTTTTCCCAATGTCATGAACATCACCTTTTACAGTGGCCATCACGATCTTGCCGTTGGATTTTCCTGTGAGTCCGAGTTCGTCCTTTTCTTTTTCGATAAATGGTACAAGGTGGGATACGGCTTTTTTCATCACCCGTGCTGACTTGACCACCTGCGGCAGGAACATTTTCCCGGACTGAAACAGATCGCCGACTACATTCATACCGTCCATCAGCGGACCTTCAATTACGTGAATCGGACGGTCGTATTTTTGGCGAGCCTCTTCTGTATCCTCGACAATGAAATCAATCATTCCCTCCACTAGCGAATGGCTCAGCCGTTCTTCCACAGAATTATCCCGCCAACTCAAATCTTTTTCTTCTGATCTTTTAACACCCCCGAATTCATCGGCTATTTCTACCAGCCGCTCTGTGGCATCTTCTCTGCGGTTGAACAGAACGTCTTCCACCCTTTCCCTGAGCTTGGGATCAATATCATCGTAAACCGCCAATTGTCCTGCGTTCACGATACCCATATCCATTCCGGCTTGAATGGCATGATACAGGAAAGCCGAATGCATCGCTTCGCGGATTCCGTCATTCCCGCGAAAGGAAAAGGACAAATTCGATAAACCGCCGCTGATGTGAATTCCGGGAAGCGTTTGTTTTAGAGTGCGGGCGGCTTCGATAAATGCTTGTGCGTATTCGTTGTGCTCTTCAATGCCGGTGGCAACGGCAAAAATATTCGGATCAAAAATGATGTCTTCCGCTGGAAAACCAACATCATCCGTCAAAATTCCGTAAGCTCTTGTGCAGATCTCAACTTTTCGGTCATACGAATCCGCCTGTCCTTTTTCATCAAATGCCATCACAATGACCGCAGCGCCAAACTTCCGAATAATTTTCGCCTGGCGGATAAATTCTTCCTCGCCTTCCTTCATGGAAATGGAATTCACTATGCCTTTCCCCTGAAGATTTTTTAGCCCTGTTTCCAGAACCGACCATTTCGAAGAATCCACCATGACAGGAATTCTTGTTATGTCGGGTTCGGAAGCGATCAGCCTAAGAAAAGTTTCCATCGCCTCTTCCGAATCCAGCATACCCTCATCCATATTTACGTCAATGATTTGGGCACCGTTCTCAATCTGCTGGCGGGCAACCGAGAGGGCCTCTTCGTAATTATCTTCCTTGATCAGCCTCCGAAATTTGGCGGATCCTGTTACATTGGTCCTCTCGCCTACATTCACAAAATTGCTGGTCGGGCGGATAGTCAGTGGCTCTAGTCCGCTTAATTTGGTCAATGAATCCAATTCTGGAATTTTTCGTGGAGGAATATTCTCCACTGCATCTGCGATGGCACTGATGTGATCAGGAGTGGTTCCGCAGCATCCGCCCACGAGGTTAACCAGTCCGCTCTCTGCAAATTCTTTAACAATTGATGCCATCCTTTCAGGCGACTCGTCATATTCGCCGAATTCATTCGGAAGCCCTGCATTTGGATAAACGAATGAAAAGGTATCCACAGCAGTTGACAGTTCGTCCAGCCACGGGCGAATCTGTTCCGCACCCAATGCGCAGTTAAGGCCCACAGCTGTTAAATCCGCGTGGCGGATGGAATGCCAGAATGCTTCCACTGTTTGACCTGAAAGCGTGCGGCCGCTGGCATCCGTTATCGTTCCGGATACAAAAACGGGAATTTCCGCATTCTGCTCTTCAAGCAGTTCGCGCACAGCAAATAGCGCCGCCTTGCAGTTGAGCGTGTCAAAAACGGTTTCAATCAAGAATACATCAGCACCGCCGTCCAGCAGTCCTTTTGCCTGTTCCAAATAAGCAGATTTCAGCTCATCAAAAGATATGTTTCTATATCCGGGATTATTGACATCTGGACTTAAGGAAGCTGTCCTGTTTGTTGGTCCGAGGGCACCGGCGACAAACCTTGGCTTATCTGAATACTTTCTGGTCGCCGATTTGGCAATTTTTGCCGCATTTAGATTGATCTCATAGCTCAAATCTTCGGTACCGTAATCCTTCTGGGAGATTGCGTTAGCATTGAATGTATTCGTTTCAACAATATCTGCGCCCGCATCCAAATAAGCTTTATGTATTTCGGAAACAATATCCGGGCGCGTAATGCAAAGAATATCGTTGTTGCCCTTCAAATCATGCTGATGATTCGAAAAACGATCTCCTCTGAAATCTTCTTCGTTCAGGCTGTATGACTGCACCATCGTTCCCATGGCTCCATCGAAAACCAGAATTTGCTTTTGCAATATGTCCTGCATCCTGCTCATAATAAAAAACCCCGGTGCTAGCGGGGCTTTCGGCCTTTTTAGCACCATTTTTTTACGTCGCGGCAATAGGGCTCAAATCACGACTGCCCCTATTTTACACTACTTAACCAACTGAATCCAACCGTTTAACAATTTTTCATTTTCTCTTGGGTTGCTTGGGTAAATCCCTTTATTTTATGGTTTAGGATGCATACGAATTGAGGAAGCGGACTAATAAATTAAGTTTTTTTCAAGGTTCACAGATTTTTTGTCGAAAATAAAGATTCACAAAAATAAAGCCCTCCTCAAGTAACTGACGGTCTTTGGACAGGCCGAACCGCCCCATCCCGGGGACTGTCCTTCGTCAATCACGTATACCATCCGCCCTAACAGAAAGCAATGCGCAGGTTGCATTGCAAGGAGCGAGCATGAAGAAAGAAATCTATATCAACGAGAGTATGGGCGAAACCCGTATTGGTATTCTCGAAGATGATCGACTGGTCGAGGTGTATGTGGAAAAACACGATCAGCACCGGATGGTCGGGAATATTTACAAAGGTAAGGTGGAGAATGTCATTCCCGGAATGCAGGCTGCATTCGTGGATATTGGCTACGATATCAATGCCTTTCTGCCGTTTTCAGAAATTGAAAATTCGGATTATTTGATCGAAGAGGATGATGACAGCGGAAACGGAATCAAAGGCAGAAAAGGCGGGAGAAACGGCAGAAATAGAAAAAGGCGGAAACCAAAGGATGACGACAATATCCGTGTTGACCTTTCCACCGGCCAGGAGATCTATGTTCAGGTCATCAAAGAACCGTTTGCGGGAAAAGGCCCGAGAGTCACCACCGAAGTTGCTATTCCCGGGAGACTTTTGGTATTGGTGCCGAACGGAAACTATATCGGCATTTCCAAGAAAATATGGGATAAGTACGAACGCCGACGCCTCAAAGGCATCACCTCAAAATTAAAAGACCGTGGATTTGGGCTGATTGTGAGGACAGTAGCCGAAGGAAAAAGCGAAGAACTGATCACTCACGATTATGAGAATCTCATGGATGCGTGGAATAAAATGGAGGCCAAATCCAAGCGTACGAATGATTTCGGGATTGTGTTTGAAGACATGGAAACGGCTTCCAGCGTTATCAGGGATTTATTGACATCCGACGTCAATAAAATTGTCATTGATTCCAAAAAGCTTTATAGGAAAATCCAAAATTATCTTGAGGATGTGGCGCCGAAAATGGCATCTCGCCTTGAACAGTATAAAATTAAAGCGCCATTGTTTGAGGGCATGGGGATTGAATCCGAACTGGATAAGCTGCTTCGTCCGAAGGTATGGCTGAAAAGCGGCGCCTACCTCATTATCGAGCGGACAGAGGCTATGGTTGTTGTTGACGTTAACAGCGGCAGATTTATTGGGAAAAAGGACCATGAAGAAAATTCACTAAAAATCAATCTTGAAGCCACGAGGGAAATCGCGCGGCAACTTCGTCTGAGAGACCTTTCCGGTTTGATCGTGATTGATTTCATCGATATGCGCGAGGAAGCAAACCGTAAAAAAGTGTATCATGAACTGCGGAAAGAATTGCGCAAGGACCGCGCTAAAGTGGCTGTTTGCCAGATTTCAGAATTTGGTCTACTGGAGATGACACGCCAGCGTATCAGGCTTAGTTTACTTGATTCAATGAGCGAAGACTGCCCAACCTGCCGCGGTGCAGGCCGAATATTATCGAAGGAAACACTAATCACAAGAATTGACCACTGGCTCAGGCGTTACAAAGGCAAATTCAAGGGAATAAAGCTCAGGCTGGAACTGCATTCCGAAATAGCAGATTATCTCTTGGAAAGCAAGCGCAAAGTGCTTAGGGGACTGATGTGGCAGAATTTCGTGCACATCTCTGTCGAAAAGAACAACGAGGTGGGCAGAGACGAATTTCGCTTTATTTCGATAAAAACTGGCAAAGATCTGACCAAAGAGCTTGGGGTTGAAAAGGTAAAATCTTAAGCATAAATTCGCCGGCTAATTTGAGGCTAACAATGTACGCAATCGTAAATATCGCAGGAAAACAGATTCGGGTCGAAAAAGGCGCCACCGTGAAGGTAGCCAGCCTGAAAGGCGATCCCGGAACAAAAGTAACATTTGACTCCGTCTTGCTGACGGATGATGGTAAAAAGGTACAAACCGGCGATCCGACGCTTAAAGGAGCATCGGTATCCGCCAGCATTGTTGAGCACGGACGAGACAAAAAAGTCCTGATCTACAAGAAAAAAAGACGGAAAGGCTACCAGCGCAAAAACGGGCATCGCCAGGGATTCACCCTTTTGCAGATCGATAAAATTCAAACAGCAGCGGCGAAGAAAAAAGCTGCGCCGAAAAAAGATGCAAAACCTTCCGATACTAAAACTGAGGACAAGTAACCATGGCACATAAAAAAGGAATGGGAAGCTCTAGAAACGGGCGAGATTCCAATGCAAAACATTTAGGCGTAAAAGTCGCTGACGGCCAATCAATTCTCGCCGGAGGAATAATCCTAAAACAGCGGGGAACCAAATTCCATCCCGGAGTAAATGTCCGACGTGCAGGTGACGATACACTTTTCGCAACAGCCGACGGAACAGTCAAATTTTCCTCTAAAGGACGATCCAGGAAACTGGTAAATGTCGTTGAATCGAACTGAATCTCATTGGCATCGAACACATTCAAACCCTGCCTCATTTTTTGAGTCGGGGTTTTTATTTTCCATCCGAAATCCGAAAGGAAACCAATAATCATGCCACGTAAAAAAATAGCGCTTATCGGCGGCGGACAAATCGGAGGCAACCTTGCCCTTCTTGCTGCGCAAAAAGAATTAGGAGACGTTGTTGTATTTGACATCCCTCAGGCCGAAGGAATGGTAAAAGGCAAAGCTTTGGACATTATGCAGCTTCGCCCGCACGACGGATATGATGCCGAAATTTCCGGCACGTCCGACTACAAAGATATTGAAGGATCGGATGTCATCATCATCACCGCGGGAATTCCTAGGAAGCCGGGAATGAACCGTGAAGACCTTTTGGAAATCAATCTCGGAATTATTAAAGATGTAGCCGAAAATGTCAAAAAGCACGCGCCAAATGCATTCGTCATTGTGATTTCCAATCCGCTGGATGCAATGGTCTATGCTTTCTACAAAACATCCGGCTTCCCCAAGAATCAAGTTGTCGGAATGGCTGGTGCGCTGGACAGCGCAAGGTTTCGCACCTTCATTGCAATGGAAACCGGCTTATCCGTTCAGGATGTATCCTGTATGGTTCTTGGCGGGCACGGCGACACAATGGTTCCGATTACGCGGCTCGCTACTATCGGCGGTGTTCCGGTTGAAAGCCTTATTTCTAAGGAAAAACTGGATGCTATTGAAGAACGCACACGCTTTGCCGGAGGTGAAATCGTTAAACTGTTCGGCAATGGTTCAGCCTTCTACGCCCCCGCTCAGTCAGCCATCGAAATGGCGGAATCTTATCTGCGCGATAAAAAACGTGTGATTCCCTGCGCCTCGCTTTGCGAAGGTGAATTCGGCATTGACGGATATTTCATCGGCGTTCCGACGGTTATTGGTTCCGGCGGAGTAGAACGCATTCTTGAATTTGATCTTTCAGATGACGAAAAATCCGAACTGAACAATACCTTAGAAGCAGTTAAAAAAACCGTATCCGAAACAGGGCTATAATTCCTTCATAAAACCGGGAAACCCGTTTTTTCCCCGAAACAATTCCCTTAAAATCCGTTGACAACCTTTTTTCGCGTGGCGACTCAAACGCCTTGTGAAAACAATTCAAATTGGACGACAAAACCAGACAACTAATTATCAATGCTCAAGCTGGAAATGCAGAGTCGTTTCATCAGCTGGTAGCACTGCATGACGATCGAATTATGGCACTCGCATTTCAACTCTCAAAAAATCAAAGCGACGCAGAAGACATTTACCAAGATGTATTTGTGAAGGCATGGAAAAATATCAAATCTTTTAGAATGGAAAGTGAATTTTTTACGTGGCTTTACCGCATTACAGTTAACACTTTTCTTACACATCAGAAAAAATTATCACGGATGAAAATTCAGGATTCGGAATATGATCCTCTGGACTGGGTCCCATCATCGTCAGATGAAAGGACCAGTTCTGATGAAGTGAACTCAGCTGTACAAATCGCAGTGAAATCCTTGCCTGAAAAACAACAAACCGTATTTATCCTGAAGCACATGCAAAATCTGAAAATCAGAGAAATAGCCAACATAATGGAAATAACAGAAGGCACTGTGAAAAAATATCTTTTCCGGGCGATGGAAAAAATGCGGAAAGAACTAAAGGAGTATCGGTATGCCTGAGCTCGATGACACATTGAAGCAAAATGCGGCCTTATTCGTTTCGGGCGAACTCTCGGAAAAAGAGCTCCGTGCTTTTGAAGCAGAGCTCAAAAACAATGAAACGCTCAAAGCAATGGTTGATGAACTCACTTCGTCCATCAGCCTTTCCAAATCTGCGTTGGACATGAAGCCGTCCGATGCATTATTGCAGAGTCAGCGGATCCAACTCCGCAATGCAATTGATTCCCTTGAAAGAGAACAACCGGCTTCTGGGAAGCCACGTTTGCTTAAAGAATTTTTACTTCGATTTGCCGGAATGCGCCAGCCCGCATGGGCGGTTGCTGTTTATATAGTTATTGCATTCTTCATGGGACAATTCTATTTTAGCAATTCCTCAAACGTGCCGGCTCCGACATCCCCTTCCGCACCTGACATTATGGCCCTGATCGAAGCTGGGGCGCTGCAACAAGTGAATATTAAGGAACGGGAAAACGGCGGCGGGTCCATCCATCTCGGACTAAGAACGGCACGAGATTATGAAGTCAGCGGCAATCCTGAAGATGATTTCATTCAGAAAATCCTGCTTTATCTCTTATTGAACGACAGCAATCCCGGAAACCGTCTGAAAGCGGTGAAATACCTGAACACTGTACCAAAACACGATACCATGAAAATGGCATTGATGTCATCCATTCTTTCTGACCCCAACCCGGGAGTGCGCCTTCGGTCTCTAAAACTGCTGAATGAATATGAGGTGGACAATCTTCTTTCGGATGCCTGCCTGAAAGTTCTTTTAGAAGATGAAAATGAGGCGGTGCGGATGGGTGCATTGGAAATCCTTTCGAAATCACCTTCGGCTGATATCGTTCCTGCTTTGCAGGTTGTATCCATGATGGACGAAAATGAATTCATCCGAAATCGATCTCTGGAAATATTGGACACCATAGAGGAATTAAACGCCGGAGAAAAAATTGAGGTAATCCAATAATGCGGGCTGTCATCATCATTCTTACTCTGCTCCAAACAATCTTTGCTCAAAAAATGCTGGAATCGTTTGACCTTGACGGAATGAACAGATTTAAAGGGGAAACAACGTATCGGTTTGAAATGAAATCCGGGGACTTACAGGAACGGTCCTTAATGATAAAAGGCGTTAAAGGAGATATTTCCCTAAATGGATCTGCCGGAAGCGAAATTGTAATTGTTGAAACGATTACCATTAAATCTCTCTCACGGAAAAAAGCAGAAAATATTTTCGACGAAAAAAAGGCAAAAGTGTACCGAGCGCCCGGAACAGATAATATTTCCGTCACCGGCGTACTTATGAAATCCTCAAAGGTGCAGTTTGATTACGATATAGAAATTCCAAGACGGTTCAATGTTGATCTAATAACTTCAGGCGGAGATATTTACTGCCGTCAGGTTGAAGGAACAATCATCGGTAAAACCAGCGGAGGAAGCATTGAATTCAGCTGGCTCACCGGGAAAATAGAAGGCAAAACTTCAGGCGGAGATATTACAATTGAAGAATCACAAGGATCTATCACCGGGACAACTTCCGGAGGCGACATAGATATTGCTGCATCAGAGGGAATTATTTCGGTGCGGACATCCGGCGGTGATATTGATGCTGCACATGTAAACGGCAAATTGACCGTTAAAACAAGCGGAGGCGATATTGAAATTTCACACATCAACGGAAACAAGGCCGAGGCAACAACATCCGGCGGAGACATTGAAGCAGAATACATTTCAGCTGATTTGAAGGTTAGAACATTCGGCGGAAGCATTGAAGTTTTTCAACTGGACGGAAACTTGGATGCGTTCACTTCCGGAGGCGACATAGAGCTGGAACACATTGACGGAGATATATCAGCATCTACCAGCGGAGGTTCTGTGGAAGGGGATTTTCTCACCGGAGCGATAACAGCTGTATCCAACGGCGGAGACATTCGAGTCAGCAAATCCTGGCGTGGAAATAACAACAGCCACACAATCAATTTAGAAGCTAAATCCGGTGACATTGAACTTGAACTCCCGGCAAATTTCCCTGCATCCATTGACGCGGCAGTTACAGGCAAAAACTCATCCAGAGCCATTGCTTCCGAATTTCCGATCTCAATCACCGTTGGGGATAATGAAGTAACCGGAAGCGGTACCAGTGGAAGTGGAACCTATCGGGTTATTCTGAAATCGAATTTTGGAAGAATTATCATTGAAAGGGATTAATTCATGAAATTACTGATTTTACTGGGCTTAGTATTAACGATTTCACTTTCCGGTCAGGACAGCACGGATTATGAAGCGAATGAGTTCCAAAATGACAATTCCGAATCTCGCGAGAAACCCAATCATGATGAAGATAACGACTGGGATACCGAGGACCAGGCCGTAACAGATGAAATTATATTTTACAAAGATCACATCATTCCATCCGGAGAAATATCCTATGATAACATTCGTATCATTGGAGGCGACCTGATTGTTGACGGCGCCGTAAAAGGTAAAATCACCTTGATTGGCGGAGATGTCCGCCTGAATGAATCATCCGTTCTGGACGGGCAAATTGTGGTCGTCGGCGGGAATGTACAAAAACACAAAAACGCCGTCATTAACGGGAAAATCATAGAAAGCAACCTTCAGGAAGGGTTGCTCTATCGCGAAACAGATCCCGAAGAAAATATCCAGGGAAGCTCAGATTTTGAATTAGAAAACCGGTCTGAACGTGCAAGAAAAAGCTGGATTCATCCTGAGGCGCCTACCTTTGTTTACAATCGGAATGAAGGGATGTTACTTAATTTTTTCAATAAACGATGGGACAGACGATCGCGCTCAAGTTTCAGAATTACGTCTTCATTCGGTGTTAGGCTAAAATCGGATCATACACCAGATTATGCCGGAAAATTGACAATGGAAAGAACCTTCGGCCTAAATAGAAACATTACTGTATTCGGAAGCGGATACAAAGAGGCTCAGACTGATGACTCCTACCGCCTTCCGCTGAATGAAAACAGCTGGGCATCTGTGCTGGGCAGGCAGGATTTTTTCGACCGGTGGGACGAAACAGGCTGGGAAGCAGGAATCGGACTGGATATTTCACGATTAAAAATAAAGGCACAATACGGAGAGGCCAGCCATGATTCTATTTCCACTTCCGACATCTGGTCTCTGTTCGAAAAAAACAGGACTCTTCGCCACAATATCCCTATGTCCCGATTAGACAAAGTAAAAACATCAGAAGTAATAGTTGCTTTTCGTACAAAAGATTACAACCCGTTCAAAAACGGTCTCGCTCTTTACGTCCAATCAGAATGGTATGACACCGGCGCTAAAAATTCCGATAAGATTAACCGAACCCTTGCGATGGGAATCGCCAACCTCGAAATCGCTGAAGGAATTATTTTAAGAACTCGCCTGATGGGCGGATCATCTTCCGGTGCTCTTCTTTCATACAGAAATTTTGGAGTTGGCGGACTCGGATCTGTAAGCGCGCATCCTTACAAAGTTCAAACCGGAGATCATTTTGCTCAGGGAAACTTCGAATTTATCATAACTCCGGAATTCACGGATTCCGGCTGGCAAATAAAACTGTTCGCGGATGGAGGCCATGCATGGAATAAATCCGAATATGGATTCGATCTTAATAAAATCAAAGCATCGGCCGTCACGTCGTTCGGGATCGGCATTGGGCGAGGCGATGAAGATGACTTGGACTGGATGATCAATATTGCCCAGCCGATGAATGAAGGCGGGCCGCTGCAGACAACCGTGAGATTCAATTACAATTTTTAACATGACGTTTCTAAAATTCAGTTTCCTTATTTTATTGCCTCTAATCGGATTATCCGCACAATCCGAAGAAAGCGAAAAAAATACCGATTCCGAATCCATTAGAGATTTTTACCACTACAGGATCAGTGACGTTAGCGTGGTTGATACATACGTTTCGTTCGGATTGGGAGAAATGACCATCGCAGCAAACAGCCATTCAAAAAGATTTGATGGGTCCATGGAGTATTCTCCAAAAATTAATAAACCCGAAATAACCTACGAGGAGCAAAGTGGTAAGGGAATTCTAAATATTAATCAGAATTCCGAAAAAATTTTCAAAAATAAAGAGTACCAATTCGGGAAACCATGGAAGCATAACATTCCCAATCGCGGTGAATTTTATCTGCCGCCGGATGTGGATCTCAATCCGGAAATTGAATTTGGTCTAGGAGAAGCAACCTTGGATTTTTCCGGCTTAACGATCAATAGTCTGAAAATTGAATGCGGACTCGGAGAAATGGAAATTTCAGTAGATCATGCGAACAGCAAAGCAGCGGAATATTTACAAATAGATGCCGGGCTCGGGGCGTTTGTGGGTAACAATCTAGGAAACCTCCGCGCAAAATCGGTGTCCATTGATGTGGGACTGGGAGAGGCGGATATTGATATGCGGGGTCAAGATTTGGTAGATACCGAAATTGATATTTCCGTCGGCCTTGGTTCTCTTGAATTAACTTTGCCGGAAAAAGCAAACATCAGAATTGATGCAGACCATAATTTTCTTTCCTCGGTTGAAGTGTATGGGCTCATCAGGAAAAACGGCCGGTGGCAAAGCCATGGATGGAATAAGGCGTATCCTACCATAACAGTAGAAGCTGAAATTGGGATCGGCGCTATTGAAATCCGGATTCGCGATTAATCTGCGGACATATCCAAATAAACCACACCATCCACTTCTTTCACGGGATATTCCTCAATTTTTACATCCGGATTGTGGACAGCACATCCGTCTTCAATCCCAAATTCCCATAAATGAAATTTGCATTGAATAGACTCCTCCTTTATGTGTCCGTCAGCCAGCGACGCGCCACGGTGCGGACAGCGGTTGTCCCAGGCGAATAGTTTTCCGGCGGTAAAAAAGACAGCAATTGGTGTGTCATCAACCATGATGACCGTGGACTTTTTATCCTGTAGATTTTTTAAGGAACAGACTTCAATCATCGTATTGTATAACTTGAATTAAATCAGGCTTAAAACCTCAGCCACCAACTTCTCAATTCCAGCTGCCGCTTCTTTGATCGACTTGGCTTCCATGTATGCCGGAGTGGATACGATTTTCTTTTCCTTATCGACGATGAATTCCTCGACGGGGCACATCACATGGTTGGCGCCCATTGCATCAATATCATTGCCTGTCTGTTCATCAAAGCCAATGGTTAAATCTGCTTTTTCCCCCTTCTCTCCCATCACTTTCGCCATCATTGCCGGCGCGATGCAAATAACGCCAATCGGTTTACCGGCATCGTGTACTTCAGAGATAAGTCGCGATACATCCGGATTCACGCTGCAGTCCGGACCTGCCATGGCATAATCGGATAAATTTTTAGCTACACCGAAACCGCCGGGGAAAATCAATGCGTCCAATTCATCACCTTTGACAACAGCAATGTCTTTGATGTCTCCGCGGGCAATTCTCGCCGATTCAATAAGTACATTCCGCGATTCTTCCATTTCTTCACCGGTTGCATGGTTGATAACATGTAAATGATCAATATTCGGCGCCATTATAACTGTTTCGGCACCTGCTCTGTCCAGCTCTAACATTGTAATCACGGATTCATGAATTTCCGCTCCGTCGTTCACTCCGCACCCCGATAATACGAGTCCTACTTTTGCCATGTTATTTCCTTTTATTAACACAAAGGCCCGAAGGTCGCAAAAATACTAAAAGCCTCTTCGTGTCTTAGTGTTGATTATTTACAATATTCCGTTTCAAACCGGAATACTTCGTCCGCTTTACTGCCGACCCTTTGAATAATTTACGAAAAGAATCTTCATCCATCGCATTCCAATCTTTATCGGAAAAATCTATAATCTCAGGGCGCGGCTGAAATGCGGGGTCCGTCGTGGATTTCCCGAATTTTTCATTCCACGGACAAACTTCCTGACAGATGTCACAGCCGTAAATCCAGCCGTGCAAATCGTCCCGTCCTTCAGGGAAATCACCCTTGTGTTCTATCGTCAAATAGGAAATACACTTCCCGGAATCAATCTTGTATTCCTCAAGCGCCTGTGTCGGACAGGTGTCTATACAGGCGGTGCATGTTCCACAGAGATCTTCAGAAAACGGTTCATCATAATCCAGCGTTATATCCACAATTAATTCGCCCAAGAAAAACCAGCTTCCGTAATCACGACTGATAAGATTTGTATGTTTCCCCTGCCAGCCAAGCCCAGCCTTTTGCGCCCAGACTTTTTCCATGACCGGTGATGTGTCCACACACACGATTCCTTTCATATCCGGCTGCTTCCTTTTAAGCCATTTGAGCAACTGGAACAATTTGGATTTCAGAACATCATGATAATCGTCGCCCCATGCATAATTGCTGAGTTTAAAATTCGAGGATGAATCACTCTGTTCGTGACCTGAATGGTACACCATTGCAACGGAAACCACCGATTTAGCTTCGGGGAAATAGGAATGAATATCGGCGCGTTCTTCCTTTCGGTTTTCCATCCACTGCATTGTTGCGTGGCGGCCGAGCGAGAGCCAATTGTTCAGGTCGTCTGCCTGTTTCGGAATTGGCTCTGCCGGGGCGATGCCTGTTTTCTGGAAACCAAGAGATTTTGCGTGTTCTTTGATTTGGACTGATAAATCGGATTCCATAAATCTAATTTACAGAT
>JASLML010000003.1 GCA_030746535.1 Fidelibacterota bacterium | reverse complement strand
TTTTCGCCCGAAATATGAGTCGGGTGGGAAAAAAATATGAACGCACGGGCAACCAATGCAGGATTAAAAATATTGTATCCAACGCCTCCAAAAATTTCTTTTCCGATTACAATGCCGAATGTTGTTGCCAGAGACACCTGCCACAATGGAATAGTAGGCGGCATCACTAAAGGAATCAACGTACAGGTGACGAGGAATCCTTCGTAAATATCGTGTTTTCTTGTTACAGCGAACAGGATTTCCCAAAAACCTCCTGTAATAAATGTTACAGCGATGATCGGTAAAATGACGCCCATTCCGAAAATAAAATTTTGAAAGGATGTCCTTTCCACTCCGTGCGCAAGGCCTGACTGAATTCCGATATTAATTGCTCCAAATATGTAGCAGGGAAGCAATGCAACCACCACCAAGATCATGACTCGCTTAATATCAATGCTGTCCCTGATATGCGGCCATGTTTCTGTTTTTTCAGCTGTGCTGAATAGAAATGTCTCCGTCGCTTCAAAGATAGGGTAAAATTTCTCCAGCGATCTTCCGTTCTCAAAAGATGGGCGAACCTTTTCAATCATCGTGTGAAGAAATTTCATCTATTAGCCTTCTTTTTCCATCATATCCAGTCCCATACGAATAACGGAGCCTACATCAATTTTACTGGGACATGAAAAAGAACAGAGTGCAAAATCTTCTTCGTCGCATTCTATTAAACCGAGCCCTTCCATTTCATCAAAATCCTCGGCAAGAATTGCTCGGTACAGCGCATTCGCATAAATATCCATCGGCAGCACTTTTTCCCATGCATCAATGGGAACCATGGGCCGTTTAGATCCGGATGTCTGATTCGTAAAATGGAATGCATCTGAATTTGATGATAAAAAAGCATTTGTCAGACTGTACCGTGTGTCTGATGTTCCCGGCCTTAGCAATCCGAGGAACTCCCTATCGTCAGAATCTGGAATGACGGAAACGGTTGTGTCATAATAACCCATAAATCCGTCCGGGCTGATTTCTTTTCCGGTTAATACATCGCCTGAAATAATTCTAGCCGGACCATCGGTTAATCTGTCCTTGAGCAAAGAGCCCACATTCATTCCGATAATCCCGTTAACATGCACCGGATTGTTTATGGAAGGTCCGCCGACGGAAAATACAGCTGACGGATCATATTCTCCGGAAGTAAAAAAAGTACCGAGTGTTACCACACTCTGAGCTGCTACAGTCCAAATGATTTCTCCCGGATTCAGAGGGTCAATATGATGAATTTGAATACCTACATTTCCGGCGGGATGAGGACCGTTTACATAATGGATTCGGACTCTTTCAGCATTGACCATGGTTTCACTGACCGATCCTTCGGAAACAGTCAGATGAACATCTCCGTCAGTTAATGTACTTAGTACATTGAGCCCCGCCTGAAAAGGCCCCGACTGTTCGCTTAGCGCTAGGTCTATATCCACTGCAAGCGGCGCAGAATTAAATCCGGAAATAAATATAGCCTTTGGATTTCCGCCCGGATCCGCAATGCCGTTAAACGGCCTTTGTTTGATGAGAGGCCAAAGTCCGCCTTTCATAATTGCTGATTTAACATGTTCGCGTTCAAGACCTGGAATTGCATGGAACCGAACAGGTTCATGCTCGACAGCATCATCACCGTCCAATGAAATTTCAATTGTTTCAATGGACCGCTTTGGCCCGAAATTGACAGCCGACACAGTACCGCTTCCGGGAGATGCAAACGTAACCTCAGGATTTTGTTTATCAAAAAACAGCGGCTGACCCCTTTTGACTGTGTCTTTTTCCTTGACGAGCAATTTGGGTTTTACACCGCGAAATTCGATTGGCTTTAAAGCGACTTTTTCCGGCTTTCCTATAGATACAATTTCACGTTTCGGAGTTCCGGCAATCCGGATATCGTGACCTTTTGTAATTTGTATTTTCACAGGATTTTTTACATGGACGGTATGGCAAACACCATGGAAGATGAAACCCAATCAGCGATCGGCGCCCAGTATACTCCAAAGACCAATGTCGGAATTGCGAGCACAAGAATAATCAGCGATGTCATGAACGCAGGAACTTGAATGGTTTCCGACCGTTCCCCTTCCAAATACATTTGGCGAATCACACGAATATAATAGTAGAGAGAAATGACGCTGTTTACTGCACCGGCAAAGGCCAGCCAGTAAAAGGACGGCCCTGCCTGAATCACGGCAGCAAATAAATAATATTTTCCAATGAAACCTGCCGTCGGAGGAATACCTGTCAGCGAAAACATGAACAATGTCATTGCCACTCCAAGCAGCGGCATTTCCCATCCCAATCCTGAAAAATCGCTAAATGAATCGCCGCCCATTTTTGCCTGAACAACCATCACAATGAAAAAGGCGCCAAGATTCATAAAGAGGTACATCACAAGATACACCATTACAGCGCTGATGCCGTCTGCGGACAACATCGGTAATCCCATCAGCATGTATCCGGCATGGGCAATGCTTGAATATGCGAGCATCCGTTTTACGCTCTCCTGCTGTATCGCAACTAGATTCCCGAGTGTCATGGTCATGACGGCAAGAATGGCCAGAATTTGAGGCCAGGGCAAGGCCGATGAAACAGGGATAATGCCGGCAGCAACATTTTCTCCCGTTCCGAAAACCGCACTGAAAAACCGTATCAGCAATGCAAATCCTGCTGCCTTTGGAGCAACGGATAAATATGCCGTTACAGGCGTCGGGCTGCCTTCATAGACATCCGGTGTCCAGAAGTGAAACGGCACGGCGGAAATTTTGTAACCAAATCCTGCAAGGATAAAGATGGCGGAAATCATGATAGCAAAATTTGCTGTTCCGTCCAAAGTTGCAAGTGCCGGGCCGATCTCGTATAGTTTCGTCGTCCCTGTAAGTCCGAATAAAATACTGAATCCGTACAGCATAATTCCGGAAGAGAATCCTCCGTAAATCACATATTTGAGCGATGCTTCATTGGAAGATTTGTCATTTTTTAAATATCCTGCGAGTATAAATGACATAAGACTCACAATTTCAATGGCGAGGTACACCATAATCATGTCGATGGAAGACACCATTAAAAACATGCCGAAAACCATAATCCCGATCAATACGTAATATTCGCCTACACTTTGATTTTTCAGTTCACTGCTTTTTCCGCTCATGAGCAGGACGATGACAGTCCCAAGCACAATGAGCATTTTAAAAAACCATGCGAATGGATCGTGGGCAAGCGTCCCCATAAACAGAATGGCAGCTGGAGAATCTGAAAGCAACTTCACGGCAAACGCTGTAAGGGCGAGTCCGCCAAAAATCCAGTACATGGTTTTACCGGAATCTTTCGGCTTGTAGAATAAATCAGCAATAATTCCGATCAGGATTGTTGCTGTTAGAATCAGCTCAGGCCAATAATGAGATAAACTGTGAAGATTGCTCATGAAATATTTTCCTACATCACTCCGGCTATTCCGCCTATAGCCACGATTTGGTCAATGAGTACATTCATTGTTTCACCGATGTATTTCAGGAAAGGCCAGGGATAGATGCCAAACAGGATGGTAATCACTGCAAGCGGAACAACAGTAAAAAGTTCTCTTCCGTTAATCTCAGGGAGGTCCTTGTATTTTTCATTCAGTTTCCCCAAAAACATTCTTTGGAAAGCCCAGAGGAAATACGCTGCATTCAGCAGGATTCCAATGGTGGCAAGAATCACGATGGTTCTGAAGACCGGGAAAGCACCGAGGAAGCACATGGCTTCACTCACAAATCCGCTGAGGCTAGGCAGACCTAGTCCGGCGAAAAATGCCAAAGCAACAATGCCTGAATATATCGGCATCGATGTTGCAAGTCCGCCAAATCCGTTAATATCCCTGTGATGCGCTCTGTCATAGATGACGCCAACCAAAATAAACAGCATGGCAGAAATGGTACCGTGGTTAAACATTTGAAAAACAGCACCGTTCAATCCGGCCTGCGCGGCAGCATAATTGCTTCCGTTTGCGGCGCCTGCAGCGATCACAGCCGCCATTCCGATCATCGCATATCCCATATGATTGATACTGGAATAAGCGACAAGTTTCTTCAGATCTTTTTGAGCAAGCGCGCACAATGCTCCCCAAACCACATTGATTAATCCCAAAATTGCCATTGCGCCTGCAAACCACCATACAGCGTCGGGCAGCATGGCATAATTCACACGAAGCAGTCCGTAGGCTCCTAATTTCAGCAGGATTCCTGCAAGGATAACTGATATCGCTGTCGGAGCCTCAACGTGCGCCAGCGGAAGCCACGTATGAAACGGAAATACGGGAACCTTGATCGCAAACCCGATAAACAGCAGAATCCAAATCACCTTCATCGCATCCAGTCCCCACCAGGTTACACCGGCAAGATTCGGTGATGCAGTTTCCATGATCGTTATCATATCAAACGTATGTCCGCAGGTAAAATAGAGCGCAAGAATTGCGATCAGCATCAGCACCGATCCAACCAGCGTATAAAGGAAAAATTTAATTGCTGCATATTCGCGCTGCGGTCCGCCCCACATTCCAATCAGGAAATACATCGGCAGGAGCATCACCTCCCAGAATACGTAGAATAAAAAGAAATCGAGTGAAAGGAATACGCCGACGATTCCCGTATCCAGAAGCAGTAAGAGAGCAAAATATCCTTTTACTGCTTTGTCTATTTTCCAGCTTACGAATACGCCGATGAAAAAGAGGATCGCCGTCAGCACAACCATCGGCAGGCTCAGTCCGTCCACCCCGAGCTGGTATGTAATATTCAGTGACGGAATCCATTGTGCGGATTCGTACATCTGAAAATCTCCGGTCGTCAGGTCGAACCGTGCGAGCAGTATCAGCGAAAAAATCAGCTGAATTCCCGCTGCTGCGGCAGCTGTCCACTTGATGGCATTGGTTTGATCTCTCGGAATCAGTGTTACCGCCACCATTCCGATGACCGGTATCCACACTATCCAACTTAATAAATGATTTTCCATACGTTACTTCTGTTCTTTATTCATGGTTAAATCGTCTGGAATACAAGGATGACAATGACACCCGCCAGAACGAAAAGCAGGTAATTCTGCAATTTTCCTGTTTGAATCTGTTTTAGGCCCGATCCCATTTTTCCGGCGGAACGGCCCACGCCGTCCACCAGTGTCTGATCGATGCCTTCGTAATCCAGCCTTCCGGTAATACGCGATATCCAATCAGTAACGCGCCCGAATCCGTTAATGAAATATTTGTCGTACAAATCCCAGTCAATGTAGGCGACTTTGTCCGCAAGTTTCAAAACAGGCTGAATAAGATATTTTTGGTAATTCTCATCAAAATAATATTTATTCAGCGATAAGTTGTACATGGGTCCAGTCTTTTTCGCCCATTCGTCAGCAGAAAGTATTTTCCTGTAATACATCATCCACGAAAGGCCTATTCCCAATCCTGCAACCAGCAGCGACAGCGCCATTGCCAGATAATGCGCGTGATGCATGCCTTCCTCTATTTCGTGAGCACTCAGAATAGCCGAATCCTGCACAAAAGAATCCTGCGGGACGACAAGGTCTTTGAACCAGCCGTGGTCTGAAATCGGGTTTACGGAAGGCAGTGTGTAGAAAATGAAGAAACTCAATGTTGCCAGCAGAATCAGCGGATATGTCATTGCCTTCGGTGATTCGTGAATGTCGTCAATGAGTTCTTTTTTGGTTGGCGATCCGTGGAAAGTCATAAAGATCAGCCTGAACATATAAAAAGCTGTTATCAGCGCAGCGCCGAATCCACAAATTGCTAGAAAGAAATGTTCGGGATGATGGATCACGAATGAAAGCGTTCCGGCTAAGACAGCATCCTTTGATAAAAATCCTGAAAAGAGCGGTACACCGGAAATCGCCAGTGTCGCAATCAGCATGGTCGCATACGTCACGGGCATTTTGTCCTTAAAGCCGCCCATATTTCTCATGTCCTGCGGATCGGTTTCATGATCGTGTTTCTTATGAAGGGCGTGGTGCATAGCATGGATGACGCTTCCGGAGCAGTAAAAAAGGCATGCTTTGAACATGGCGTGAGTAACCAGATGAAAGAATCCCGCAATGTACGCACCGGTTCCTACGGCCAAGATCATGTATCCAAGCTGGCTGACCGTGGAATAGGCGAGCACCTTTTTGATATCATTTTGCGTAATGGCAATGGACGCAGCGAACAACGCGGTGAATCCTCCGACATATGCAACAACAGTAAGCGCGTCAGGTGTAAAAAGCGGAAAAATACGGACACTCATATACACACCGGCGGCAACCATCGTGGCAGCGTGCATCAGCGCAGACACAGGCGTCGGCCCTTCCATTGCGTCGGGAAGCCAGATATGAAGCGGGAACTGGGAACTTTTTCCCATTGCGCCCAAAAACAGTCCAATCCCTGCAAAAGTCAAAATTGTTCCGCCAATGGTTCCGTCTGCTACACCTGCAAAAATATCAGAATAGGTAAATGCGCCGACTGTGGAAAAAATCAGCATAATACCAATGAAGAAACCGATATCTCCCACCCTGTTGGTCAGGAACGCTTTTTTCGCAGCATCCGCAGCGGAATCTTTTTCAAACCAGTGCTGAATAAGCAAATACGAGCTGACGCCAACAAGCTCCCAAAACATATATAAGGAAATCAAATTGTTTGCGAGCACAATGCCGTTCATGCTGAAGGTGAACAGTCCAAGATAAGCATAGTACCTCGAGTAGCGAATGTCGCCTTCAAGATATTTGGTAGAAAATATATGAGTCATGCTGGAAATGAGAGACACCACGAGCAGCATAATGATGGTAATGTTGTCTACAAGGAATCCAAGATCCACCTGAAAAGCAGACAGGTTGATCCATGAAAAAGAAGCTTCGTGCGAAAATCCCGGTTCATATTCTATCAGCATGGAAACAAACATGCTGATGGATAAAGCCAGGGTCGTTAGGATAGCGCCGATGCCGACCCAGTCTCCCTGACGCGGAAGCCTTTTTCCCGTAAACACCAATATCAGAAATGATACGAGCGGCAGAAACAAAATCAGCAAACTGTAGTCTATGAAAATATTTTCTGTCATTATTGCCTCAGGGCGCTTATCTCATCCACATTGATGGATTGGTAATTCTTGTAAATATTGATGACGATGGCCAGCGCAACCGCCGCTTCTGCGGCCGCCATTATGATTACGAATAATGCAAAAATATGGCCGGCAAGATTCACTCCTCCAAAGCGTGCGAATGCGAGAAAATTGAGATTTGCCGAATTCAGGATAAGTTCGACGCCCATCAGTACGGCGATTCCGTTTCGGCGTGTAACCACTGCATACAGCCCGAGCGCAAATAATATTGCGGATACATACAGATAGGATTCCAGCGAATGCATTATTCTTCTCTTCTGGAAAGTGTTGCCGCGCCAATCAATGCTCCGAGCAGCAGCAGGGATGCCACCTCAAATGGAAGCAAATAATCCATCATCAACAGCCGTCCGATCGTGGCTACCGTTTGATCCGGTTCTGCCGCATGCTGAACAAGCCACGGAGTTTTGGTGATCATCAGCCCTAATGAACCAAGTACGAAAGCAACCAATAGTCCGCCAGCGCCTCTCTGCATACTCGTGTGAGAAATATTGACGGTTGTGATCTTATTGGTAAGCATGATGCCAAAAATGACGAGGACTAAAATGCCTCCAACATATATGACAACTTGAACGGCGGCTAAAAAATCTGCCCATAAAAAAATGTAAAGACCCGCCACTCCGAAAAAGGTGAACAGAAGCGCAATGGCCGAATACAGCAATTTATCATGGTGAACCACAACAACCGCAGATGCAACCGTTAACAGTGCCATCAGCCAAAATGCGGCATCAGCCATTTTTCTTCTCTCCGTTTTTTACGCATGTGGCTTTTTCTACCTGTTCTTCGGATGCTTCCTTTGCAAAGCGGTAAACCATATCATTTCTGTCAAACTGCGAAAATTCATAATCAATCGGATGTTTTTCAGAGTTTGGGCCTCCTGTCATATAAATACATTCTTCCGGGCAGGGATAGGTGCAAAGATTGCAGTAGCAGCATTCGGTCATATCAATGTCAAACCTTGTTAAAAGCAGCGCTTTTTTCGTCCCGTTTGACGTGATTCCGGTGTGCCCCACATCGGGGATATCTTCACCTTTGTCCACCTTTTCCGTTTCAATTTTGATGCAGTCCACCGGGCAGACGCGTTCGCATTTGAGGCAGCCGATACAGTCATCCATATCCACATGAAGACGGGATCGGATCACATTGTAATCATCCTGGTCAAACCCGATATCGCGTTCCGGCCGGGGCCACCGCTCTTCCGGGTACTGAAGCGTTACATTTCCTTTCCGGATGTTTACCATGTGGCGCCAGGTGATGGTCATTCCTGTTACAAGTGTTGATACTGATTCCCAAATGGTTCGTAAATATGCGCGCATGATTTTACCCGATTAAGAGCTTCCAGATTCCAATTCCGAAAATGTTAAAAAATGCGATTGGGATGAACCCTTTCCAGCACACGCTCATGAGCTGATCCACCCGAAGACGCGGCCAGGTCCAGCGAAACCACATCATCATAAAAATGAGGAACATGGATTTTCCGATGAACCACATAATTCCCCAGCCGGGTGTGTCGAGGACTCCGGGGATCGGGCTTCTCCATCCGCCGAGGAATGCTGCCGCTGCAACACCGCTAACAACAAACATATTGGCATATTCGCTTAAAAAGAAAAACGCGTAGCGCATTCCGGAATATTCGGTGAAGGCGCCTGCAACCAGTTCCGATTCTGCCTCCGGAATATCAAAAGGTGTTCGGTTGCATTCGGCAACCCCGCTGATGAAAAAGAGGAAAAAAGAAAGAAAAGTGAACGGATTCTGAAAAATGATCCAGTTCGGTAAGATACCCCAAACAAATCCGGATTGATGTTCGATGATTCCCTGCATGCTAAGCGTTCCGGTAATCATCACCACACCGATAATCGAAAGGCCGGCGGGAATTTCGTAGCTCACAATTTGAGCAGCAGACCGCATGGCGCCGTAAAGCGACCATTTATTATTGGAACTCCATCCTGCAAGTATGATTCCGATAACACCCAGCGAACTCACAGCTAGGATATAAAATATTCCGATATTCATATCCGCAACAATGATGGTCTGGCTGAACGGCAGCGCTGCCATGGATATAAATGCGCCTATAAAAACAATAAAAGGAGCGAGAATAAATAATTTTCGGTCCGCCGTTGTCGGAATAATATCTTCTTTCAAAATGAGTTTCAGTGCGTCGGCAATCGGCTGAAGCAGTCCCCATTTCCCGGCGTGGAGTCCTACACCCTGTCCCATCGGCCCGATCTTATCCTGCATAAAGGACGACACTTTCAGTTCACCGTAAATCGCAACAAGAGCGTACACTGCAATAAAAAGAAATACTGGCACCGCACAAAAGATCACCACCGAAACAAATACCAATCCCGGCCAGTCTGCGGCAAAGGGGATGATATCTATGAGGTAATCAACAATCATCTGTCTATTTCACCGAGCACAATATCAAGGCTTCCTAGAATTGCAATAACGTCCGAAATCATCCAACCGGCAGATATCTCATCTAAAACGCTCAAAGCCGTTAAAGCCGGAGAACGCATTTTCATCCTGAAGGGAATCTCGGAACCATCGCTGATGATGTAATATCCGAGATCGCCGCGCGGACTTTCTGTACGGCGGTAAATGGAACCTTTCGGCGGACGAATCTTTTTCGGGACCATTTGGTGAACATCACCGCCTTCGGGAATGGTCTTTAAAGCCTGTCGGATGATTTTGCAACTTTCCATCATTTCAAGCATCCGAACCCAATATCTGTCCCAACAGTCACCGAGTGTCCCAACATCTCCCGAACCTACGGGAATTTCAAAATCGAACTTATCATAGATGGAGTATGGTTCATCTCTCCTCACATCCCATTTGACGCCGGACCCGCGAAGGTTCGGACCTGATACTCCATAGCTGATCGCAACTTCCGCCGGCATCACACCAACATCAGCTGTGCGCTCAATAAAGATCTTGTTCGTGGTAAGCAGTTCGTTGAATTCGGGAATTTTCGGCTCGAAATAATCCAAAAAATCAATACAAATGGAATCAAAATTTCGCGGAAGGTCATGGGACACGCCGCCAACCCACATATAATTATACAGGAGGCGGGCGCCACAGGTTAGCTCAAAAATATCCAAAATCCGTTCCCGGTCACGAAACATATGCAGAAACGGCGTGAATGCTCCGACATCAAGTCCGTAAACTCCCAATGCTAATAGATGACTTGCGATCCGGTTTAGTTCCGCCATGATGATGCGAATATATTCCACCCGCTCAGGTACCTTAATGTCCATCAATTCTTCCATTGCAACGGCAAAGCCAAAATTGTTATTCATGGAACCGAGATAATCACAGCGGTCGGTAAAAGGAATCACCTGTTCATAAGTAATGCTTTCCGCATGCTTTTCGAAACAGCGGTGCAGGTATCCGATGTACGGAATCACCTCCGAAACGATTTCACCGTCCGTCTTAACCTTCAGCCTCAGCACCCCGTGCGTAGATGGATGCTGCGGTCCGATATTCAAGACCATTTCCTCGGCCTGAACCGGACCGATTTCTTTAGCGGCTGCTACTCCCATCCTTCTTTCACTTTCGGCACCACGATACCGTGATAGGTTTTCTGTTCTTCATAATCCTTCCGCAGCGGCCAGCCTTCCCAGTCCTCCGGGCAGAGCAGCCTGCGGAGATCGCGGTGACCGTTAAAGACAATGCCGTACATATCGTACGTTTCACGCTCAAACCAGTCCGCCATTCTCCAAACGGTTTCGACCGATGGGATCTCCGGGGAATTGCGGTCAGCATTGATAAGTACTTCAAGTTTATGGCGATGCTTCATGGAATGCAGATTATACCGGACCTGAAGCTCCTCACCTTCTCCGAGATCTACCCCGGTCAAACATTCAAGCTGATCCAGCAGCGCATCGGCGTGGTCTCTCAGAAATACCGCAATCTCTTCCCATTTTTCCGGTTTTATCTGAATAGAATTGCCGTCGTTCGATGATTCAACGATCTCGCCCGGATAAAATGCTGTAAGAAGCGAAGCAAGCGGTGAACCGGGTTCCTGGGGTACCGATGAATCGGCAGACTTTGCATCATCAGAAGTTTCTGTTTTTTGCTCTGCCTTCGCTGCGCGTTTTGCCTTCACAAGGGCTGCTTTTGCCTTCGCGCGAAGCGAGCGGTCTTCAATTGCATTGATCGAATCCATGTCTCCGGCCAGCGCCTTTTCAACAGCTTCGCTGATTAATTTTTCCTGATCGGCTGTCATGCAGTTTTCTTCGTCAGCGGGCGTTCCGCCTGAATTTTTTCCTGAAGCTTCAGCAGGCCTTCAATCAGCGCTTCCGGACGCGGCGGGCATCCGGGAACATACACATCCACCGGAACTACCAGATCAACACCTTTGAGTACATGGTATCCGTACTGCCAATACGGTCCGCCGCTCGTGGCACAGCTTCCCATGGAAATGACATACTTTGGATTGGCCATTTGTTCGTATAACTTTTTCACCCGAAGCGCCATTTTCATAGTAACGGTTCCGGCAACAATCATTACATCCGCCTGTCTCGGCGAAGATCTTGGAATCATACCGATACGCATGAGGTCGTGGCGGCTTGCAGCGGTGGCCATCATTTCAATTGCACAGCATGCAAGTCCAAACTGAAAAAACCACGGAGATGTTGAACGTGCCCACCCAAGCAGTTTATCCATGGATGCAACAACTACATTATCCTGAAATTTATGTTCAAGAAGTCCCAACAGTGCCTCCTTCCGGCTTTTCTTCAATAATTCCGCTATACCTTCCGCGCCCGTATTTCACCCTGTATTTTACCCAATCCAAATCCTTCTTTTTCCATACGTAGGCAAGTCCGACAATCAGGATGCTGAGGAAGATTGCCATTTCCACAAATGCCAGCAGACCCAGTTCATCGAACACAACTGCCCACGGAAAAAGGAAAACAACCTCTACATCGAAAATGAGAAAAATGAGGGCAATCACATAAAAGCGGATATTAAACTGCACCCATGCCGAACCTTCCGGTTCTTCTCCGCATTCATAAGTGGAAAGCTTGTCCGGTGTGGGATTCTTGGGTGCAACCAGCCGTTGAATCAGCAACGGTACGTACACCAGCACGATGCCCAAAAGAGCGAAAATTAAGATGGTTCCGAAATCTCGATACATTCTGGATATGACCTGAAAACAGACGACGAAGTTAGCTAATCGGCTTTTCAGGTGTCAAGCCAAACTTGGTGTTTTTTCCGTCGGGAAATCTATTTGAAGCTGAAGAAGCTCTTTTCCTAAATTCCACGCTAATGTCCATCTTGAATTCCGTACTCGCCCGCATGCTCCCAATTGTTCCCAAAGCATTGATTCGCCCGTTTTCCAATCCTTATGTCGCCGGAGAAACAGAGGATGAAGCCATGCAGACCGTAAAGGAATTGAATGAAAACGGCTACTCCGTAACGCTGGATATTCTTGGTGAACATACGAAATCAGAGATTGAAGCAAAGGCAATAACCGAAGCATATGCACATATCTACGACAGGGTTGCAGCTGAGAATCTGGACTGCAATATTTCCATTAAACTGACGCATATCGGGCTGGATGTCGGAGAAGATACTGTTCTAAAAAATTTGAATACTTTGATTGAACATGCAAAAGCCTCCGGGAATTTTCTGAGAATTGACATGGAAAATTCACCCTATACTGATCAGACGCTCGCAATTTATAATCGGCTGATTCAGGATTATCCCAATGTCGGAGTTGTGCTACAGGCGTATTTGAAACGCACGCCGGACGATATAACTGCACTAGATTCAGCCGGATTCAATGCAAGAATCTGCAAAGGCATTTACCGCGAATCGCCGGACATTGCATATCAGGACAGGATCGAGATAAGGGATCATTTCGCCGTTGCTGTCCAGCGAATCCTTACCGGCGAGGGTTATGTCGCCATTGCCACCCACGATTTAACGCTTATCAACTCCGTCGAAGAATGGATCCTGGAACAGCAAATTGAAAAGAGTCGATACGAATTTCAGGTGCTGTACGGAGTGCCGATGAGTGGAAAATTAAGGGCGCTAAAAGAAGCCGGACATAAAGTCAGGATCTATGTTCCGTTTGGTGCGGACTGGTATGTATATTCCATCCGCAGGTTAAAAGAAAATCCTAAAATAATCTCTTACGTGATGGGCAATTGGCTTAAACGATAATTGCTTAAATGCATTTGTGTTCACATCTTATATTAAGTTCACCGCTAAAATACGAACACTCGGACACTTTGATACTTTTCACATGAATGAACTAGAAACCATCCAATCCATATTTGAGTTAAATACCATCGCCGTTGTGGGCATGAGTCCCAAACCTGAGCGGCCCAGCCATTATGTATCCATGTATATGAAGGATAACGGCTATACAATAATTCCCGTTAACCCCGGTCATAGTGAAATTGCCGGATTGCAATGTTATCCGTCCCTGCTGGACATTCCGGCAAAGGTTGATGTTGTAGATGTATTCCGCCGTCCGGAACATGTATTTCCTATCGCGGAAGCAGCTATAGAGATCGGCGCAAAGGCACTTTGGCTTCAGGATGGGGTCATAAATAAGGAAGCGGCAGAGTTTACGGAAAACGCAGGATTACTGGTTGTGATGAATGACTGTATGCTAAGACGACACCGGCAATTTCCTTGAAGTTCGCTATCGTGTCTAAGATTATTGGATAAATATACTTGAATAAAATACTTCTCATCGGTACCGGAAATGTCGGCTGCCATATTATCGAATTGCTGGCTCGCGATACAAGGCAGATGGAATTTTTCGTTGCGGATATTAATGAAGAAAAAGCTGCTCTGCAGCTAAACAATGCCGTTATCGGCGCCGCACATCACGGCCTGCATCCGAATTTTCATTCAGAAAAAATGGATCTGAATAATATTGATCAAACTGCTGAGCGCATCCGGCAGATTCAACCTGATGTAATCATCAACTGTGCCGTAATCCACACATGGCATCTCATCCGAATGCTGCCCGATGATGTATATGCAAAATTGAGTTCCGCAACGCTGGGTGCGTGGCTTCCCGTTCAGCTGCTGCTGGCATATAAAGTCGCACTTGCGATTAAGGCATCGGGGATTACAGCACATTATATCAATACTTCACTTTCGGATCTTACCAATCCCGTGCTCGGAAAAATTGGACTTGCGCCTACCGTGGGTGTGGGAAATGTTGACCTCATTGCACCTGCAATTCAGACACTTGCTGCACAAGAATTAAATGTGAATCGAAGCGAAATATCCGTTTCTTTAGTAGCACACCATCAGCATTGGGTTGTTCCGCGCGAAGCAGGATACGGAGCAGGTGCACCGTACTTTCTGAAAATCATGCATGGCGATCAAAACATAACAAATCAATTCAAAACGGATGCCGTGATGCACGATGCTGTAAAACTTTATCCGCCGGGACTGGACTTCACCCTCGTAACGGCATCATCAACGATAAAAAATGCCTTTGCTCTGATGTCCGATGAACCCACTGCTACACACGCACCGGGACCACTGGGACTTCCGGGAGGTTATCCCGTTCTGATAAATTCCAGCGGTGCGGAACTCAATTTGCCGGAAGACATTTCCCGCGATGAAGCAGTTGCGCTAAATGAAGCATCCCAAAAGCTGGACGGTGTGGAAGAAATCAAAGAAGACGGTACTGTTATTTTTGTTGATTATGCCGCAGCAATCATGAAGGAAATGCTGGGGTTCGACTGCCCCAAATTTGAACCAGCGGAATGTGAAGACAGGGCGAAAGAATTGCTGTCCCTTTATAGAGCATTTGCGAAAAAATATACGGACTAAATGTTACCGAAAAACTGAGTCAGCTGTCGCCTCTTTTCCCCCAGCCCATTTTTGTCCTGAGCGTGTGGAAATAATTGGAATCATCGAATTCAATCATATGAATCTGATAATCTGCTGATGTAATGGAAACAACAGAATCGTTTTTGAGTATCTCCGTGATCTGTCCGTCCACTGCGAGGTCAACTACAGTGTCTTTGTCTTCATCAGGAAAAGAAATAGCCAATTCATTATCTGCTGGAAAAACAATTGGGCGAAAGGTAAGCGAATGTGGACATATGGGCGAAACCACCATTGCATTCAGACCCGGTGTTACCACTGGGCCGCCGGCCGCAAGAGAATAAGCGGTGGATCCTGTCGGCGTAGCAACAATAAGTCCGTCCGCTTTATAATTGGCAACAAACCTTCCGTTTGCTTCCAGCTGCACATTAAGCATTCTGTGGGAGGTGCTGTTGTCTATCACAAAATCATTTAATGCAAATACCTTTCTGCCGTTTGAGCCGTTGGTTACAGAACATTCCAATACATTCCGTTTGGCAACTAGGTAAGATCCTAATCCAACCAGATCCAGCCGGTCAAACATGTCTTGATCGACCACTTCTGCCAAAAAACCAAGTTCTCCAAGATGAATACCAAGAATTGGGATAGCATGATGGGAAACAGCCCGCGCTAAGGACAATAGGGTTCCGTCTCCTCCCAACGATATGATAAAATCTAATTTCTTAAAATCATCCGCAGATTCAATGATCGGGCAATCGAGAATGACGGAATCAGGTTGCTCTTTCTGAATGCGTGTTGTTATCCAGCACTGGAGTTCTTTATTCTGTGCCCATTTAAGAATTTCCGGAATCATTTCCCAGACCTCTGGCTTATCGGTGTTTGCCCAAATACCGAATGTTTTCGGCTGCTTCATTTCAAATCTTTCAGCTTGGGCTCTTCATCAGCAGAAGATACCAGTTCCTGAATGCGTGATTCAGCATCCTTAAGTTTCCCTTTCAGAGATTCCGCCAGCTTCAAACCTTCTTCAAACAATTGAAGACTATCTTCCAGTGATTCACTTCCCTGTTCAAGCGCTGTCACAATTTCATCCAGCCGGTGAAATGCAGCCTCGAAGGAAATATTTTTAGATTTTTTAGCCATTGCGGAATATACACATCATTGAAAAGTTATCGGTTCTTTTTTACAGTTTTCCGTGCTGTCATTTTTCCTTTGGAAAGCTGTAATTCGAATATATCATCCTGAGCTAGTTCTTCTGGATCTTTCAGAACGGTTTTATCCGGCAATTTAGTGGCGATTGCATAACCACGGTCTAGAATACCTTCCGGATTCAAAGCATGAAGTTCGTGCAGTCTCCCACTCAGATTCGAAGCATGCAGCTTCAGCCATCCTTGCGACATTTGTCTAAGCTGGTGATAATACGAATCCACCCATTGCAATTTTCGGTTAATCTGGTTATTTGGACTAAGATGCAAATGGCGGTTTTCTGCGGAATCCAGTTCCTGCCAAGCATTCCTTAGACTGTTTTCCATCACTCTGGATAGGCCTGCGTTGTAAGAGTTAATTTCGAACATGATTTCCTCTGCCGGACGCGCAGCAATTTCTGCAGCCGCTGAGGGTGTCGGTGCACGAAAATCCGCAGCCATATCGCAAATAGTCATATCTGTTTCGTGGCCGACAGCAGAAATAACCGGTGTTTCACATTCGAAAACTGCAGCTGCCACCGCTTCCTCATTAAATGCCCATAAATCCTCAAGGGATCCTCCTCCGCGGCCCACAATAATTACATTTGCAAACCCGGATTTATCCAAAGCATGTACAGCTTCAGCGATTTGCTCGGCCGAGCCCGTTCCCTGCACCGCGGTATGCTTGACAATAATTCCGGCATACGGCGCTCTCCGGGATAAAATTTTCAGTATATCCTGAATTGCGGCCCCTGTTTTGGAAGTCACAATGCCAATTGATTGCGGATAGTGCGGAATCGGTTTCTTTATTTCAGGCTCAAACCATCCTTTTTCGGAAAGGGATTTTTTCAGAGCTTCAAATGCAAGATAGAGCGTTCCGAGACCCGCAGGCTCCATACGTTTGGCGATCAGCTGATACGTTCCGCGCTGTTCGTAGACGGTTAATTTTCCGTTTAAAATCACCTGCATCCCGTCTTCAGGCTGAAACCTTAAAAACCGGTTCATTCCTTTAAACATGGCGCAGCGCAATTCTGCGGAATCATCCTTCAGCGTAAAATAGAGATGGCCTGAGCTCGGCCGGCTTAGGTTGGATAATTCACCGGAAACCCAAAGCGGCGGGAAAGCGCCCTCCAGCTTTTCTTTGATGAGGGCTGTGAGTCCCGAAACAGTGAGGGTAGTGTCAGTGGATGGTTCCATAAATGAAACGTGACCCGGAGGCAGAATTTTCTGCCTCTCCCTGCAAAATTATCTGATTATACTTTCTTCTTCTTATGGCGGTTTGAACGCAGTCGCTTTTTGCGCTTATGCGTGTTCATCTTCCGCTTTTTCCGTTTTTTACCGCAGGGCATAAAGGGTCCTTATTATTCAGTTAACGATTGATTGACAATGGTTCGCATTCGCTTAGAAGGTTTAAATGTTGGTACAAACCGTTCCGGCAGATAAATGGCTTCACCGGTTCCGGGGTTGCGGGCTTTCTTGGGCTGGCGGTGCTTTACACCGAAAGTTCCAAAGCCGCGTAATTCAACTCTGTTGTTTCCAGATAAAGAATCAATAATGGTCGCCATTACTCCATTCATCACTGCTTCTGTTTCTACCTTCGAAAGGCCAGTAGCATCCGAAACTGTATCGACAATTTGTTGTTTTGTTATGGTTTTTGTTCCACTCATTTGATTACCTCACAGCGGGTGTACTCACCCTTTTATCCATAATACAAGTTTTTGTCCGGGGAAAATATATTCGCCATAATTAATATTGTTCCAGCGCCTGATTTGGGTGGCGCGGGTACCGTAATCTTCCGCAATATGCCCAAGTGTATCTCCGCGTTTTACCTGATAGACAACTTTATAGTGGCCGGGAGGACCTCCACTATCAGATGGAATGCCTCCTTTTATTGGTACAGTCAATTTTTGACCGATTCTTATTTTATGCCTGTTTTTGATTTTATTCACAGCTGCCAAATCATGGATGGACACCTTGTATCTCTCCGAAATGGTCCACAGGCTTTCTCCGCGTTTTACTTTATGAACAATATTTTGGGGGGCGAATTTCTGGTCATCGGGAAGTGCTGAAAAATTCATATAAAATGTTTCAGACCTGCCCTTGGGGATTCTGAGTGAATAGGTTTCTTCCGATGGAGTTGCAGACTGCCTCAACTCAGGATTGTACATCTTTAATGTTTTTAGATTGATTCCGGCGGACCGTGCAATCACGGTTAAATCAGCACTTTGACTGATATTCACCAAATCAAATTCAAATGGATCAATTTGGGAATTCGTCATCGAAAATCCGTATGCATCGGGAGATTTGCAAATGATGGCAGCTGCCAAATAATAGGGAATATAATTCCGCGTTTCTCGAGGAAGGGAATGCAACTGCCAGAAATCAGTTGTCTGGTGAATCCGAATTGCTCTCCGTATGCGGCCCTCTCCACAGTTGTATGCCGCCATCGCAAGATACCAGTGGTCAAATTCTTTATATAATCCTTTGAGATATTGCGCTGCTGCATGGGTTGCCTTTACTGGATCCCGTCTTTCATCAACATACCAGGTACGCTTTAATCCGAATTCTTTGCCGGTTGTATATATGAACTGCCACATTCCGGAAGCATTTGCTCGAGAATAGGCCCGTGGGTTTAGCCCAGATTCTATCATCGCAAGAAATACAAGCTCTTCTGGCATTCCCTCTTCCTCCAATATATCATTGATTAAGGTGCCGTATTGCGAATATCTATCAAGCCAGATTTGAAATTGAGCTTTTCCTTTGGTTTGAAAAAATTCAATGAATTGATCTACTTTTTTATTGCGTACAAGCGGTATATGTCCATCCCTGTCTTCAATCACAGTAAACTGAGTTGATCCCATCTCAACCTCAAGAGGTTCGGTCATGGATGTAATATCCATACGCAGATGATCAGCTGTAACAACGCCATCAACCTTGTTCAAAGTCGTAAAAGTATGGGAATACAATTCAACAAAAGAATCTTCAAAACGGTTGAATTCTTCTTCATCCTGCGGACGCATATCTCCAAATTGATCTGCCTCTGCTAATAATTCAAAGATGCGATCCAGTAAATAAAGGACCTCTAGCGTATCCTTGTTAACATCCGCCATCATTGCTTCGGCAAGCAGCACTTTTACATCACGCAGCAATAGAGGCAATCTGTTTCTGGATTCGGCAAGTCCGTTCTGCAGAATGGGTGTTGATGTTTGCGTAGTTGTTTCTGCAGATGCACTACTGGCAGATCCATTAGTTGCGTCAGATTCCTGAGCATTTATCCATCCGCTGGCTGCCAGAGCGAAGAGAAAAATCGATATATTTCGTAACATCAGTAACTTAGCGGTTTTTGGGGTGGCGAAGTTAGGCGGAGTCTTCAGGGCAGTCAAGACTTTTCCCGCTGTTTGACTTCAAGAATGCCTGTAGTGCTGAATCCCTCCACCAAAGGAATAATCACGATGGTTCCGCCGTTTGATTTAACATGGTTTGATCCTACAATGGTTTCTTCGGTATAATCTCCTCCCTTAACGAGCACATCAGGGTTCAGTTCCCGAATGAGTTGTGCCGGAGTATCTTCCTCAAATAACACCACTCCCGTGACCCATTCCAAGTCATCCAATGACGCCGCCCTTTTGCTTTCAGGATTTACCGGCCTGTCCAGCCCTTTCAATCGCCGAACCGATGCGTCGCTGTTTAGTCCGACAATAAGGCGATCTCCTTCCGCTGATGCTTTTTCCAACAGCGTTTCATGTCCTTTGTGTAATATATCAAAACATCCGTTCGTGAATACCACTCTCTGTCCACCGCTTTTCCACGATTGAATAATTTCAGGTAATTCAGTTCTAGTCCAGACTGCCATGTTTCTTTAAGGGGCAAACACTACAGTGCCGCAGTTTGCAGAAATCCGTGTCCAACTGTTTCAGCCCTTGTAAAACAGCTACAGACCGTAATTGCTTCTGGGATAAAACATGCGAAAATCGATTTTTGAACTTGGCGTAAGTATAGGGAAGTTTCAATGCCGTCCATTCCCTTTCCCAAAGCCTGATTGCATCCAACCTTCCAGATGCAGCAGCTTCGGATGCCATCGCCGGATAAAACACATTGATCAGCAATTCCGTACATATACCTTTCCCATACTTTTCTGTCCAAATTTCAGCTTCCTGTTTAAAAATTTCGGGACGGCAATGATAATTTTCCTGCCATCCGGATATAAAGGCAGCCAGTGTTTTGGCAAGTTCCATCCTGTTAATCGGGCGCTGGCTCGGGCGCATTCCCAACGCTTTCCAAGGCAGTTTGGCAAACTGCTGTTCATCAAAACCTTCATCAGCTGAATAATGGATGTTGTCCGCAAAAGATGAAAACGTATCTTCATTTCCGCCTTTACCTAAAATACTGAAACTTTTTCTCATCAGCATTCGCTTCCAATGATCGCCGGAATACCGTTTCAAGCTGAAAGATATCACAAGGCTATTCCAGCGGATTTTCGCAAACTGCGTCAAAACGTCTTCGTGATTGGTGACGGCCTCCTCAAGAGTGCATTCAGCCTGAATGGATGGTTGACCCTTCAAAATGACTGCCATCCCCGGTAATAAGATAGCATACTCTGTTTCTTCGCCCAGAACATGAAGAATAACATGATCAAAATTGGTATTTTGGTGATGCCCATGATGAAACCAATTCTCTGCTTTCAAATGAAATTCCACATCCCCTTCCATGATTCGACCGTTTACAAGAATCCGTGCACCCTTTGCATCGGGACCTTCATTCCTGTTTTTGTTCCCGGGATAAATAAGACCAATTTTAGTGCCGTCCATTGATATTAAAGAAGTTCCGGGAGAGAGCGAAAACCAAGACTGTTCCAGATCCCATTCATATCTGAAGCCGGGTTCCGCAATTTGCGAATTATGGAATTGCCACTGGGGATAAAGATTTTTCAATTTCGAGTCGCGTTATTTTTTAAATCTCTTACGGAATTTTCGATTAGCGATACAAACTCTTTTCTCATTTCAATTGAATATTCAGCCGAATTAATAGGCGACCCACATCGTAATTCCACGGGGTGTTTGGTTATATTGTATGATCCTTTTTTATTTGCATTGATGGTTCCGCAGATTGCTACAGGAAGCACTGGAATGCCGGTCTCTATAGCCAGCAGCAAGCCTCCGCGTTTAAATGGTTTCATCTTTCCGTCTATTGAACGGGTGCCTTCAGGGAAAATAATGACTGATCTTGGAAATTTGTTAAGCGATTCTCTTGCTTTTTGAATGGATTTCATAGATTGCTCACTGCTGCTTCTGTCAACAAAGATATGCCCGGCCAGGGACATTCCCCATCCCATAATGGGTATTTTTTTTAGTTCAATTTTCGATACTGGAACAAGCTGCTTGGGAATTGCTGCAAATACAAGCGGTATATCCAAAGATGATTCATGGTTTGCGGCAAAAATATATTCCTGCTGCGGATGTATGTGTGATAATCCTTTAACAGAATAGCGGATCCCGCAGACAGCCAAGAGTGTTTTTCCCCACCATTTTGCAATGTGGCCCATGAAGCCGCCTTTATTTTTCTCAAGCAAGGATCCAATGATTCCGATGCTGCCGAATATGCCTGTCCATACACCAATATTCAGTAGTAGCCAGCTGCGCCAAATCACTTATTCAATAACCTCTTTTCCCATATAATCCTGCAGTGCATCTGGAATTTCGACGGTGCCGTCTTCGGTGTGAAATGTCTCCAATAAAGCTACCATCAGCCTCGGTGTCGCAAGGCCTGATCCATTTAGTGTATGGACAAAATCAACTTTCTTATCGGAAGTGCGGCGATAGCGGATATTCCCTCTCCGTGCCTGAAAAGATTCAAAGTTGCTGCAAGACGAAACTTCCAGCCAGCGATTTTCTCCCGGTGCCCAAATTTCAATATCATAGCATTTAGCGGCAGCAAAACTGAGATCGCCGGAGCACAGCTCAACAATTCTGTAATGAATTCCAAGTGCCTGAAGGACCGACTCAGCCTGAAGCGTCAAAGACTCCAGTTCATCATAACTGCTTTCAGGAGTAACGAATTTTACCAATTCTACCTTATTAAATTGGTGTACGCGCAGCAAACCTCTTGTTTCTTTTCCATAAGATCCGGCTTCTCTTCTGAAACAGGCGCTATATGCTTTATAATAGATTGGAAGGGAATCTTCATCCAGTATTTCATCCTGATGAATATTCGTCAGCGGTACTTCTGCAGTTGGGATCAGCCAAAGATTTCCATCTTCCGTGGAATACATATCATCTGAAAACTTTGGGAGCTGTCCGCATGTTGTCGGGGATGACGACTGGGTTAAGAACGGCGGAAAGATTTCTGTAAACCCTTCATGATGATCAAGCATGAAATTGATCAGCGCACGTTCCAGCCGGGCACCGTGGTTTACATACAAAGGAAATCCTGATCCTGAAATTTTTGATCCTCTTTCCATATCAAGGATGTTCAGATTTTTCCCTAATTCGAGGTGCGTTAAATACGTTTTTCTTTCATCCGGTTTCTCTCCCCACTCCCGAATAATTTTGTTTTCTGCAGCATCTTTTCCTGAAGGAACCGAATCATGCGGAACATTGGGCAACCCAAAAAGCTGATCAGTCAAAGATTGTTTCAGATCTTGTGCTGATGCTTCCAATGAATCAATTTGACCGCCTAAGGATTGCATAGCCTTAATATCAGAATCCGCATTCTCACTATTTCTTTTTAATTCGGCAATTTTTTCGGAGACTTTATTTTTTTCTGCTCTGAGAGAGTCAAGTTTTGTTATCGCTGCACGATGTTCTTCATCTAGTGTGACGAGAGTATTAATATCAATGGATACGCCTTTGGCTTCAAGGCCTTTTTGGATTTTGCCGGGATCATCCCGAAGTATGGATAGCGGAATCATAAATTTATGTATGGGAATTTATAGAGGAAAATAGAGCCGATTGAATGTTTTATCCAACCGCAGGAGTATTAGCTATCTCCCTTTGCCCGAAAGCATCACCCATACGGTATTCAGGATGATTTTAATATCAAGATTAAAGGTTAAGCTTTCAATATAGAAAAAATCGTATTTCAGCTTTTCCCTTACATCCTCAATCCGCTGATCGTAGGGATGCTTTATTTGCGCCCACCCTGTAATTCCCGGACGTACCGAATGCCGCCGGTAATAAAATGGATATTCCTGAATCAGGCGCTCGATAATGGACGGCCTTTCCGGCCTCGGACCTATTAAACTCATATCTCCTTTGATCACATTGATGAGCTGCGGAATTTCATCAAGCCGGAAACGCCGAAGCCAGCGCCCGACAGATGTAATTCGGCTGTCATCCTTGGATGCCCATACCGGCCCCGTGTCCGTCTCAGCATCCTGAACCATCGATCTGAATTTATAGATGGTAAACGGCCTTTGTTTCCAGCCTATCCGCTCCTGCTTGTAAAGGATGCTTCCTTTGGATCCAATTTTGATCGCCAAACTGATAAGCGCCCAAAACGGGAGTAATAATATAAACGCGGGAACAGCGATCAAGAGATCGAGCAGCCGTTTCCCGTGACGGTTATACAAAGTATTGAGCTCAGGATTAACCCGAATGAGCGGCAACCCGTACAATTGCTGGGTTCTCGCCATGCCGCTGATGGCTTCATAAAGATCCGGTACAATTTTAATAGCTGTCGGGGCGCCGTTGGCACGGGTTAACAGAGACATTAATTTTGTATGATCAGACCGGTTTGGAGCCAACACTACGTGGGCAATTTGGTGCTGAATAATAATATCTTTCAGATTATTGTCATGACCAAGCAGGCTTCCGTTTCCAGGATCCAGTTCTTCCTCTCCATCAATATGCACAAACCCAATTAAATCATATCCAAAATCAGGATGTTTCTCCACATCGGCCGCGACCTTTTTCCCCCGCGGGTTATGACCGACAATTATCATTTTCTCAAGGCCGATGCCTTTCCGAATCATTGCTTTTTGAATAGACCTAGCTGAAAACCTCACAACGCTGAAACATAGAATAAATACAAACCAGTAATTGAGAATGATGCCGGGTTTGTACGGTAACGGAAGAATGTTGACCGCATCTAAAAATATAAGGAGGACGATACAGGAGAATGAGCCAACCGTTGCATGCTGTATTTCACCAAACCGGGACACTTCGGAAGTTGCTTTATACAGTCCTAGGATAAAAAACAGACTCGACCAAATCAAAGTAATCAAAATGAAATTTTCTACCATCGGAAATACCAAAGATTCCGGACCGCTGTGGAGCGGATAAATCACAAGGTAAAATGCACATCCTCCCGCAAAAATATCGGCAATCAGCAAAGACCAGGAAATAATCCACTTAGGTACCCTGATACGCAAATTATGTGCGAATGCAGATGTCATGACGAAAATTACTTGTATTGAATCACGCTGCCGCGTGGCTGCGGTCACATAAAACGTGCGGGGAAACGCTCTGCCAATTGTCCATGTTATTACTCCTGTTTAACTGGGAAAATTGTTAGCGTTTATTTTCGATAGGTCTCCTTAAGGGTTGCTTTAAGTTATGATGTGCTCTCTTGAATATCAAGCAATTCTCTTAGTCCCAGCCATTGGTATCATTCCATGCAATCGTCTTACGAATGCCGTCCTCGTTCGAAACAGGCTGAACAAATCCAAGTCCTCTTATTTTTGACCCGTCAAAATGGCTCTGTGCCGTAATTTTTTTAAGCCGGCTCAATGATAAAGATTTAGGCTGATTTCTGATTATTTGCAATAATCTGTAAAATGGAAGTAAACAGTTTAGTAAAAAGATTGGTAAATGCACCACAGCACCTTTTTTTCCCGAAGCTGTTCGGATGAGCGCTATGAGTTCATTTAAGGATAAGGACGGTTCGTCAACCAAATTGAAGGCTTGGAATCCTGTTGTAATATGATCCATTAGAAAGATACAGGAAGCAACTGCATTATCCAGGAAAATAATGGATTTATGATGATTCCCGCTTCCCGGCATAATGAACATACCGGTTGATCCCTGCTTCAACAGCCGAAAGATATTGGCTCTGTTTTCTGGACCGTAAACAGCGGTTGGCCGGACGATTACTGCAGACCTCTCATCAAAAGCAGTTACCCATTCTTCTACGATTTTTTCAGCTGCAACTTTTGATGCACCATAAACATTGATCGGTGATAATTCGGCACTTTCATTTGGATACGTCTGATTACCGTAAACACCAACCGTACTGAAAAAGATCACCTTTGTTATATTTTTTTCCTCTGCCGCTTTTACGATGTGTAAGGTACCGGTTTCATTTACGCGATAATAATCTTCATCCGTTGGCCCTTCATCCTTATGCTCGGCAGCAAGATGGATAATGAGATCAGTTTCATCTTGGATGGAGGCAGCTAAATGATCGTAATCTAGAATGTCTCCATTGATTTGGTTTACATCATTTAAGGCAGCAGGTGAATGGTCATATCCGGTAACGGCGTGCCCCAGTTCCCGCAATGCCTTACAAAGCGGCTTACCAATAAATCCTTCGCTGCCGGTTATAAAAATCTTCAATATAGTAGCGAGTTATTTAATACCGTAAACAACTTCTGTCGCTTCAACTACCGGGGCATCACCGAACTCTTTTTCAACCAGTAGTCTGCCTTCTTGACCCATTTGCGAACATAATTCCTGATTCTGGCCAAGAAAAAGCATAGCATCTTTCAACGCTCGTACAGAATTAGGGTCAATTAATACACCATTCTTTCCATCAATAACAATTTCCCGGCATCCTGCGATATTTGTTGTGATGATTGCTTTTCTCAGTGCAGCAGCTTCAATCAGTGATTTTGGCACTCCTTCTCCGTAATAGGTTGGCAAAACCACAATATCTGATCCTGCAATCCAAGGACGGATATCATCAACATGATCTATCCAATGAATATATTCATGATCAACATATTGTTCGAGCCAGGCTTTAGGAACCTCATTTGGGCTGCCTGTTTCAATACCTCCGATTAAATGGAACTGCGCCTCAGGTATATCTTTTCTTACTAATTCAGCGGCATCCACAAATTCCTTAACTCCTTTATCCCAGAGCATCCTGCAAAACATAATAAAATGCAGCGAGTCGCTTTTGAAATGAGGAAGTGTAATATGTCCATTCAACGAAAAGGAATCCAAGTCTACTCCTGATCCTTTGATCAAATGAATTCTAGATGGATGAATTCTTGAAAATGCCTGAAATAATTTCTCATCATCAGGATTTTGAAGAATCACATCAACACGCGATGAAGTCAATACACTCCTATACATTGTTTCAACTATTTTCCTTAATCTGTGACCGCTGGAAAAAATATAACCGAGACCTGTTATTGAATTCACGATTTTCGGTATTCCAGCTAACCTTGCTGCAATTGTACCGAGAATAACAGGTTTTATGGTGAATAAATGGATAACATCCGGCTTTTCACGTTTACATATTTCATAATAATGCCGTACCGAAGACCAGGCGCGAACCGGATTAAAACCATATCTATCAATTGGAAAGCCAATATATTTCACTCCCGGCAATTTGATTCTCCAATAATACGCATCCTGCGGAGCCACCAGAATGACATCCCAGCCTCGTGATACCATTGATTGAATCAAGCTTCTTCTGAAATTGTAGAGATACCAGGATGTATTGGCTGAAAACAATATTTTCATGTGCTGTTTATCTCAGTTTCTAATTATTGCTCAGAGAATGTATTATACACACTTAATGTTTCAGATGCAGTTTTCATCCAGGAATAATTTTTGGATTGCATAAGCGAATTATTTACTGAACGATCATAAAATTCTTTATCAACCGCAAGTCTATTCATCATGTTTGCAGCTGCTATGTGATCATTCGGATCAACCATATAATCTGTATTTTTCACAAGTTCCGGCATTGAAGAAACGTTTGAAGTAATGACTGGTTTACCAAGTTCCATTGCCTCTACAATAGGCAATCCGAACCCTTCATAATGGGACAAAAATAATAACGCAAATGCATTGTTATATAAATGAACTAGTTGATGATCATCAACATCCTCCATGATAATAATATTATTCAATATTTCCGAGGAAAAGTCACTCATTTGGAATTTGGTTTTACTTGCATGCTTTGATCCAACAATCACAAAAAGAAAGTTTTCGTTATCTTTATCCATCATATAAAATTTTTTAAACGCAGAAATCATTCCATCGATGTTTTTATGAGGACGAAACTCTCCCACAAATAGAAAATATGGTTTGTCAAAAATAGTATTCCCACTTGCTTCATTTTTATCTTCTGGAAGCTTCTTCAAAGCAGATGCAAGTGGAACCACTGATATTTTTTGATCAATATCATCAATACTTCGATAATAAGTAATTAGATCATTTCTCGTCGATTTAGATATGCAAATAATTCGATCTGCATGCTTTATACCATTATTGAAGACTTTTGTCAAATATGCTGTTTTTAACTTGTACAACCTTCCTAAATAAGTTGGATGTAATATAAATTTTAAATCATGAATTGTCGTAACGCTATGTTTGAAGGGATAAAATGTCAGCGGAAAGTTCGAACTCAATGAATGGAAAATACTATCGTCAGTAATTCGACTTTTATAATAATTGAACTTTAAATCCCTCAGTGGGCCAATACTGTTAAGACTTATTTTTTCTATATTCAAATTTGGATAATCTAAACTATAAATTTTGTGTTTATTATTTAATGAAGTGGAAATCCATAATTCAAATATACAATTTGTTGAAATCTGGCATAAACTATTTACCAGCTGATAGATATAAACGCCTAATCCAGTAGGTTTATTTGATATACCCGTTCCGTCTAAGATTATTTTCATGAAAATATTATTATTTTTCTTTGATGAAAGATATTGCCAAGTAAAATCATCCCAATAATATTTTTTACAATCCATGCAATCAAGCAACCAAAGACTATTCCATTTAAATTGTATGATTCTGCAAAATATACTGAGCAAAATATCAGCAATATAATCGAAATCAAAATTGACCATAAATAGGTTTTCAAAGTTGATTCTGCACTCAATCCACCAAGCGAAAATTCAATAATATTGTGATAATATTGCATAATTCCGATTCCAACGGATAAATATAATAAATGTGTATTTCCAGAATATTTATAATCAAAAATGAATGTATTTATTGCTTCCAGCCAAAATAATGAAACCGTTAACAAGGTTAAAGGAATAAGCAAAAAATAAATCAGAAATTCTCTTAGTATAATTTTATTTCCATTGGCAAAATGCGGCATGAGTACATATCCTATTGTCGTTCCTGCAAGATTGAAAACAGTTAGAGCAATCAAGGAAACTCCAACATATATACCAACTGCAACAGATCCTTGATTCAATGAAATAATTAGTTTATCCAATTGTATCATTAGAATTGAAAATATATTAATTATAAAGAATGTGGATCCGTACCGGTAGATTTCTTTCAGACTGACTATTTTTGAACCAACAGAAATCCTATGTTCAATTATTTTAGCAACTACAAACATCAAAGCAAAAGATAGAAAAAAGAGTATCAATACTTTTTCTATGGAGATCTCATACCAAGTTAAGGTAACAAGAAGTGTTATAAAAAAAACGTATCTCCACACCAGTATTGTAAATTGACCAAGCACCATTTTGCCGTTTATCCTGAGGATTGAATTGGTATTCATTACGCGAGCGAACATCCATGCAGCTATTCCTAAAAAAATAGACTGAACGAAAGAGAATGGATATATCCTCTGCACAACTATAGCTGCAATAAACATTATTCCTGCACCAAGAATATTTATTTTTTGTAATGACGGTTTCCAATTGGTGGTAGAAAAATCGTTTTCTTTTGCAAATCTAATCATAGCATTTCCATATCCGAGAAAAGCAAGAACAGGTAATAAAAACATTACCGAACGGAATAGCGAAAAAACACCAAAATCTTCCTGAGATAACGTTCTTCCCAATAGAATATTTGATGCAAAGGATGCTAACGAACCAATAATTACGAGAATTCCGGCTGATCCTATCTGCAATAATATTTTATTTTTCATGAATTCTATCTTTATTAGCTATTGGAAGTAAGATCAATTCTGGTTTGACGCATTGACAATGCTGCAATGAATAGTAATGGCATGAAGATCATCCTATGGCGCATCGCTGTACCATAATTTGAATCAATAATACTAGCAGTGATTAGATTAATTATTACAAACATCAGTATAAAACGTATACTTTGTACCCAGCTGCTGTCAAGACTGCGGTTTAATATCTTGTAATTCGCAATTAGAATAAAAAAGAAAATCCATCCGATTAGAGATTCCAGCCCACTAGCAAAAACCTGTGCAGAGCCTCCGTTCCAAAGAAAGGGGCCAAAGGTAAAATGGATAAATCTTTGGGGGAGGTATATGAAAACGTCAAAGAATGAAGTGTACTCCAAATCAGATAAATATACAGATCCGCCTTGTGTTCGCCATCCTTGTTGTCGAATCAAATATTCTAATACAGTTGCATTGTCCCATCTTGCAATTTCTGACAATACCAATAACCCAATCACTATAAGCACACCGCCAAGGCCAGATAAAAAGAATGCATATTGTATTCCATGCAGTTTGATCTTTCTGAACTGGAAATGTGTTTTCTTAGCAAACAAATAACAGACAAATCCAAATGCAGCTGCAAATAATGGTGCATATTGGGGACGCAGAGGAACAAGGACTAAGGCAGGAATTAGACCCCACGTTAAATATCGCGTACTCATTCTCTGTATTGATTTTACCCAAAGAAAAGCGAATACCATAATCAATAGCCAAATCAAAACATCGCGCATTATTAAAGTTGAATAAATGATATAAGAAGGAGTCAAACCGACAACCAAAGAAATGAAAATTGTGGATGATTGATTCAGCTTTAACTGTTCTGATAACTTATAAACCCAGAACACTACACCTGTACCTATAACAGCACTTAACAATCGAGCAAGAAATGGTTCAAAATCGTAAAGGAAAAATAAACCGCCTAATAATGTACCATAGGCGGGAACCCCCGATAATGTTACAAACGGCAGTGATGCCCTTGTACCTTCTAAATAGTTCTTTACTTTCATCCCCATATTTAAAAAAAGACCCTCATCCCAATCATAGGGTACAATATGATATAACTCTTGGAAAATTGCTGCCACCACGCGGACTCCAAAACTAATAGCTAATACCCAGCCGAGAGATGTATGCATTCTATACTTCGAAAAAATAAAAATCCCGGCAATCGTAAAGATTGTCAGGATTCCAATAAATGAGTGCATTCAGCTTAGCGGCTATTGTGAACCTAATTCAGGTATCTATTTCGAAAATCCTGAACGTAGACAAATAAATAGGCTAAAACAAACCCAAGGAGTAACCCTACTAGAATCATCATTATTTTTCTTGGCCTTGCTTCTCTCTCAGGCCTCACTGCCCAATCCAACACCTGCAGTGTAGGTATATCCTTTACCTCATCAATTTTTGCCTGCTCATACTGAGGTCCAAGAAATTCCAGCAATTTTACATGATATTCGATAGCCCGCTGAAGCCTGGTAAGCTTGGTTGCTAATTCTGGCACATCCGAAAAACTAGGCAACAGCTGGTCGTTGGAATCACTATGAAAAAAATCCTTATAGTCCTGTTTTAGTTGAATCAGTTCATGTCTTAGCTGACCGAGGATTGGCTGAGAAGTTTCCATCATTTTTTCTGCTACCGATAACTCCACCTCTTTGGCGGTAATCATAGCCTGTAATTCTGCTGCTTTTTCAACGCCTACAGATACCTGATCTTCCAAACTCATTACACCTTCAGTTTCCATAAAGTTTGTAAGCTGGAATTCCAGACTTTTTAAACTATCGAGTACTTCATTGACACGGTCCTCGATGAACAGCCTTGAACCTCTGGCTTGAGTGTTGCTTAATTCGATATTTAGGGAATCCAAGATGCGAACTGTTTCATTCGTAATATCGGCAACATCATCTTGGGAAAGGTCTAAAATAGAAATTACAATTTGATTTTCATCTTCAATTAAAATAGAAATATGTTTTCGTAATTTTTTTAGGGTTGATTCGAGATCATCAGTATCATATTTAGATTGAAAATCAAATTTTTGTTCTAATATCTGCATTAATCTGTCACTTTTTAGAATAGCGAGAAATCTCTCTTGTCCGTCATTTGAACTTGAGAAAGCATCCACAAGACTACTCATTCCAAATAAACCACTTAATCCTCCTGCACCAAACTGGGAAGAATCGTTTGATGGCGGCAGAATGACAGCTCTCCCTTCATACCATTTTGGCAATACAAATGAAAGCGCTCCAATAACGAGAGAAATCATAATCCATATATTTAGAAAATTTTGTTTATACCTCAATATTGGAGTAAATGCATTATCCAATTCAATTTCTTGACGATCAGATCTCTTTGGCGAATCACTCGATTTAGATTCCATTTGTTTTGTCTCGGAATTTTCAATAAATCCCTGCCTTTTCAATTCACCAATCCTGTTTCTCAGTGTTTTTTCCGTAAGGCCAATCTTTTTTGCGTAGCGCGCTCTTTCCTTAGTATCAGTTAGGATTTCTGGATGCTTTTGTATCAGCTCAAGTATTTTTTGTTCGTGATCGGTTAGCGCCATTATGAATTAGTTGATGGAAGCCTGATAGGCCAAATAAATGGATAAGAATGCTGAAATAATCTGGGTGGCACTGGTTCTGCCGAATAAACGATATTGTAATGTTGCTGGAACTTCAATGATATCTCCCGGAAAAACTCCTTTGTCTAAAGCGTTCGTTATAACAGTTCCGTCTTTTCTTATTATCCGAGCCCCTGTTAAGCTTCCTGAATCAGTAGGGCCGCCTCGAATTGCAATATAATCCCGAACCTTATACCCAGGGATATAACGGAAACCACCTGGCACCTGAACAAAGCCGATAACAACTACTTGGCTGTAATTAAGATCAGAATATTGGCTGATGTCTTTTTCATAAAGCTTATCAAAAGGTATATGAATCACATCGCCCTCTTGCAAATAAGGGTTTTGACCCACATCTCCTTGCATTAAAAACTTACCCGGATGATAATTCACCTTTGAATCACGTCTTGAAAGGATGATCAGATTTGATTCTGCATATTTGTGAACACCTCCAGCAAGTGCAACAGCATCCATTAGACGAGATACGCCATTCACTTCTATAAATCCAGGCTCATGAATAGCTCCGGAAATCTGAACCTTGAAACGTTTGATATGTTCAAGAGAGGCAAACACTCTGGCATTAGGATAAGCATTTTTTTTGATGTATGATTTAATTTTTTTTACTGCATTTTTAAGGTTTTCACCATTAAGATTTAAGGATCCTACGGAAGGAATCAGGATACTTCCTGAAGGCAAAATACGAAGCGAATAATTCATCGATTCTGATGATATAATATTGATTCCGATAATGTCTCCTGGTCCTAATATATAGGTTTCTGAATCAACCATTCTTTCTAATGCTATATAATCAAGATATGCTGCAGCCTGCATATCATCCGCAGTTTCAAGTTCTTCCTGCCATCCATATTTCTTTGGATCAATTGTTTGCTGGTATTCTCTTCTATCCTGTGATGACAAGGTAGAAAAGAATAATCCTCCACATATGGCAGAATATCCTATGATTTTAAACAAGGTCATGCGTTTGTTTTCTTTCTTCCAACATTATCATAGATCACTCCACTCGAATCCAATTCGTCAGTATTCAAAATATTTCTGGTATCCAAAATAATTGGAGTTTTCATCAAAGATGTGATGCGAGAAATATCCATTCCCCTAAATTCATTCCAATCGGTCATAATTACGGCTGCATCTGCATCTGCAACCGCACTATTAACATCTTGAAGAAATTCAACATTTGGAAATATAGATTTCATATTATCATTGGATACCGGGTCAAATGCTTTTACACTAGCTTTTTCTTCCAGTAGTGATCTAATCATCGGTATAGCTGGTGATTCACGAATATCATCTGTTTGTGGTTTAAAACTGAGTCCCAGAACTGCGATAATTTTATTCTCAAATGAGCCTTCCATCAGTCTCCGTAATTTTTGAACCATTCTGTTTTGCTGGATACCGTTTGCATCAATCGCACCCCGAATCGTTTGCAGCGGAACACCCGCAGCTTCTGCCTGAGATGCAAGCGCATTGGTATCCTTAGGAAAACAGGAACCACCGTAGCCGGGGCCGGGATGCAAAAATTTCGGGCTGATTCTTCCATCCAGTCCCATCCCCTGAGCCACATTAAACACATCGGCGCCAACTTCTTCACAGAAATTTGCTATTTCATTGATGTAACTGATTTTGAGCGCCAAAAATGCATTGCATGCGTATTTGATCATTTCAGCAGTCTCAATATTAGTGTGTAGAACAGGTGTTTCATTTACATACAAAGGATGGTAGACATCTTTCATAAAATCAAATGCCTTTTGCGAATCAGCGCCGATAACCACTCTATCTGGATGAGTAAAATCCCGAACTGCAGCACCTTCACGCAAGAATTCAGGATTGGAAACATAATCAAATTGTGCAGATGGCCCAGATGTTTTATTGATTGCTTCAATTACTTTTCGGCCGGTGCCGATTGGAACCGTGCTTTTCGTACAGATAACCTTATATCCGTTCAAAGATGATCCAATCGTCTCCGCAACTTTCAACACTGCGGATATATCTGCATTCCCTTCATCGTCCTGCGGAGTCCCTACTGCAATAAAGACGACATCCGCATCTTTAATTGCATTGGAAACATCGCTTGAAAAAGTGAGTCTGTTGGCATCTACATTCCGTTTGACCAACGATTCCAAACCCTGTTCATAGATCGGAATTTCACCTTTTTTCAGTGAAGCAATTTTCGATTCATCAATATCCACGCAGGAAACCTGATGCCCAAAATCAGAAATACCGGCTCCGCTAACCAATCCAACATATCCGGTTCCAATTACTGTAATATTTTTCATTATATCTGTTAAGTAATTATTTGAATTACGGTAAGCCCGAAAAGCGCCTAAAGCTCCATTCAATACATAAGATAAATACGAGCATGAGAATCAACCAGGGATTTTGACTGAATTTTACGCTTGCTTTGCTTGTTACGTTTTTTGATTGATTCATCACAAGATCAGATACATCTGCCCGGGACGCCCATGGAATATACTTTCCACCGGATTCTATTGCCAGATTCTTAAGCATATCTCTATTAACAAAGACCCGGTTCAATTCAATTTGGCTTTCATTAACCGTAAATTCTCCTCGGTGATAAGATGTATTATTTCCATGCTCAACGCCAATCTCATAGGAATAACTTCCTGGGCTGGAAGCCCAGATATTTCCTTCCCAAAGGGAACGGCTTAAATTATAATGAAGTTCCGCAGAATTTAATTTTATTCCATTTTTCATTACGCTGATAAATGCCCGGGCTTCTGTCTTATTTTCAATTCCTTTCTGCGTTCCAGCAATTTGGATTTCTTCGCCTTGCTGGTATGAGTCCTTATTAAGTCTGAAATACAATTCATTTTGTGATCCGGATCTTAATAGCCAGTTATACATGCCGTGCCAAAATTTTTCGAGAAAAAAACGCTGTTCAGTTTCATTCAAAGAATAGTGAAGTTTATACATATCGGGAGCTGCAAAAACCAAACTTCTTAATCCATTTACTTCGGTTCTTAGAATCAGCGGAAAGGCCGACTCTGTATCTAGCATAGCTATTACCTCACTGCCCGATTTTTTTGGAAGCAAATAAAAATCAGGGCTCGTTAACGGAGGAAATTCTGTTTGCAGATCTGTTTCTGTATTAAGATAGCTCTCAGCATTGAATTCATCTGAAAAATACCATGAGTAGGGTGATTCCTGTAATTGATTGCTAACCCCTTCTACATAAAAAAATGGAAACAATGATTCTGCGGAATTTTTATTTATATGCGGACCGAATACCCATGCAAGCGATGCTTGATTATTCACAATTTTTTTACCCATCACCCTTTGCAATGAGGTTGGCAATTCGTTTGCAGGGAAATTTTCAAAAATGATCAAATCGTAGGAATTCTTCCAAAATTGATCCAGAGAAGGATAAAAAACATCATCACTGCGCTGCACAAAATGATCCACCCTTATTCGGGGATACGATTTTGTGAATTTCTTCATGAGAGCAGTGTGGTAATTTGGAGAACCGGTTACCAGAGCCACCGGGTAACGGTCTTTTAAAATATTGATTTCAAAGAGCTGCCTGTTGTTTTCAATATTGATTTCTTCACTTGCCGAAGAAACTTTTATTTCGTATTTCTGCTTTCCGATTTGCTTAGGTCTGAATTGAAACGACACCTCTCTTTCCGCACCGCCTCCTCGAATTCTTACCCGTTTTGAACCCAGCAGTATGGAATTATGGTATAGCGAAACATTGAATGGTTTATCCACTAATCCTGTAGCCTGAACGACCACCTGAGCTTTAATATCCTCACCTTTGATCGCTACAGTCGGTGCATCAAGAGATTTTACAGCAACATCTACCAGCGGTACAGAATCTCCGACAGCAATAATATGAATTGGAATACTGCTTTTTTGTATGGAAGAAGGGTGTTTCCCTTGGGTTAACTGCCCATCAGTAATTACTATTGCAGCCGCCAATTCATCCTGACTTGATAAGATGTCTTCCATCACTGCACCCAAATCGGTAGCAGATCCCTCCGCACTTACAGACAAGTTAGGTACATCCTCTACGGATCTTGAAAAGTGGTGAAAAGAAGTATGTTCTGTTTTTGATCTGATAGCATCTTCGACCATTTCCACTCCGTTGGAAAGCGAAGGTACAGAAATGGACTGGTGATATTTCATGCTCACGGAATTATCAAGATATACGTTCCAGAAAAGAGAAACCTGTGCCTGTTTCTCCCATTTCAATACAGGATGTAGTAAGAGCGCCATTAATACCAGGACACTTGCTATTCTTAATCCGACAAGAATAGGGAATTGAGGATGGCCCTTCAATTTGCTGAATCCAATGAATAAAGTACAACAGGCACCAACGACCACAATCCAGAAGATAGGATCCAAGTTTCTTAGCAATTCAAGATACAACTATCAGGCCAGCGTAAGATTAGGAAATACCGGGAAGTCTAATTGGGTACTATTTCCCTTTACTAAATATTTTTCACCCAGAAAGGATATCATCGCTGCATTATCGGTACAAAAAGGAAGGTCTGGATATAAAATCCTGCATTCCGGCAACTGCATTTTCACTGTTTCTCTCAGTTGTTGATTTGCCGCAACCCCTCCTGCAATTACCAGCGTCTTAACCTTTGTTTCTTGCACTGCTAATACACATTTTGAAATTAATGCATCGATAATTGCTTTTTGATAACTGGCAGCTATATCGCTTTTGGATAGCCCATCTGTTTTTGAACGATCTTCCGATTTCATTTTGTACAGTAATGATGTTTTCAATCCGCTAAAACTGAATTCAATCGAATCTGTATGCAGAAAGGCCTTAGGAAATTCAACAGCATTCTCGTTTCCTGTTGTTGCGCAGGTCTCAATTTCAGGCCCACCGGGATAGCCCAGCCCTAATATTCTCGCACCTTTGTCAAATGCCTCTCCCGCTGCATCGTCTCGGGTATCTCCCAGCAATCTGTATTCTCCCAATTCTTTTACCTGCCAAAGTTGTGTATGCCCGCCGGATACAAGAAGACATACAAACGGATACTCCAACGTAGGATCTGCAAGAAAGTTCGCATAGATATGAGCTTCAAGATGATTTACACCGATTATTGGTATTGCAAGTCCCTGCGCAAGCCCCTTTGCAAAACAGGATCCAGTAAGCAGTGTTCCTGCCAATCCCGGTCCTTGCGTAACGGCAATGCCATCCAGGGTATCCAGCGCAATCCCGGCTTTGGAAACAGCTTCCTGAACGATTGTGTTTAACAGCCGTTCATGCTCTCTGGAAGCGAGTTCGGGAACCACGCCTCCAAAATGCTTGTGTATGATATGAGAACTAACAAGCGACGACTGGACTTCTCCGTCCTTGCAAACGGCAGCAGCAGTTTCATCGCACGATGTTTCGATTCCAAGTATGGTCATTGCGTTTTTCGCGTTACGACCAATTCGATGTTTCGGGGAGATAAATCCCTCCATTCAATAACATGGCGCGGGACCTCAACATCGGGTTCGTACCAAGTTTGTCCTGGATTCCAACGCTTATTAAAGTCGATTATTACCTGAATATCATCCGGCTGGATTGCAGCAATATAATCCGCCCCTCCAATGACAGTTAGAGACACGCTTTGGGGGCTAGGAAAAACGCGTACATCGGGCCGGATATTGCGGATGGAAACTTGAACATCGCTGATGATCCGCTCAGATATCGGCTGTACGTTTGCAGATACCGATACTTGGTTTGGATTGTATTCCACCAGTTTGTTTGATAGCTTTTCAAATTGCATAATTCTTGTTAACGGGGCAATTGCATCATGAATTGTATCCCTTACAGTTGCAATCAATTCTATCGATTCCACAATTTCTCTTGATCCTGCTATTTGGACCTGCTTTGGCGTTACAACCGGATCTCCAACCAAGGTATATCCTGCGGAAGGCAAAACCAGCAATTGCTGATCAACAGAAACAACCTTTTCCCTGTATGCGTCAAGGCTGATATGGATGGAATCTGGATAGATCACCTCAATATACTCCACTTCCAGAGAAGGGGCGATGACGACTTTTTGCGGGTAGCGTTCAAAATAATCATTAAGATAAAAGTCGTATTCCTCTGAAATCCGCTCTAAATCCAGCACCAGCTTAAAATCTGACATAAAATTTTTAAGCAATAGCGTCTTAAACAGCGCCCTACCTGTTCCTTTTAATTTTATACGGGCATGATCAGGAACTTCTTCCTTCAGCGCTTTTTTAGCAGGAAGGTTCCTCCCTTCTATAGGAATATTAATATCAAGAGAATAAATATTACCGCTTACAACAAATACCCATAGCAAAACAGCAAGCCCTACCGGCCCGAGGACCAATACAATTTTTTGCTTATCGAATAAGGCCTTTAAATCAAGCATAGGCAAGGCCCGGAAATTGGTTTACTCCGACTCGGTTTTTTCCGGGGTTTCATCTGCTGAATCTGGATCAGCAGTTTCTAAATCACCGTCTTGAGGAATTTCAATTTTTTCCCCTGCAGGCGCATCCTGAGAATCCAGGAATGACTGAACGTCATCCAGCACATCTGCTTTGTTAGTTGTGCCAAGCTCTTCGGATAAAAGAACGATTTTCTTATCATCGGGGCGTACTTCCATTACTACACCCTTTATTTTTGCACCTTTATCATATTTGCCCATTATTGATTTTCGCTCTTTCTTGCTTTTCCCTGAGAACGGTATAATGCCCTCTATATTCCTGTCCAATTTGAGGATGACCCCTTTTTCAAGAACACGAATAATTTCTCCTTCTACTTCTTTTCCGGTCTCGAATTCATTGACTATTTCTGGCCATGGATCTTCTTCAACTTGTTTCAAGCCGAGCGAAATCCGCCTGTTCTCTCTGGATATTTCTAGGATTCTTACATCAATTTCCTGATTTTTTTCTAGAATTTCCTTCGGATGACGGACTACTGTTGTCCATGAAAAATCGGAAACATGCACAAGTCCTTCAATGCCTTCATCAAGTTCAACAAAGGCTCCAAACTGTGTCAGGTTGATCACTTTTCCTTTATGGACATCTCCCAAAATATATTTATCCTGAATGGCATCCCAAGGATCTTCCTGCAGCTGTTTTACTCCAAGGCTGATTTTCCGCTCTTCGGAATCCACACCGAGCACAACTGCTTCCACCTCTTCATCCATCTTGTAAATTTCTGAAGGATTTTTCACATGGCGCGTCCATGAGATTTCGGAAACATGAATGAGCCCTTCCACTCCCGGCTCAAGTTCAACAAAGGCTCCATAATTTTTCATACTGACGATTTTTCCGGTGATTTTGGTCCCTTCGGGAAATTTATCGGCAACGTTATCCCACGGATGAGGTGTAAGCTGCTTAAGTCCAAGAGATATCCTCTGTTTTTCACGATCAAAATCAATGATTTTCACCGTAATCTTGTCATCCAGAGAAACCACCTCCGAGGGATGGTTTACCCGTCCCCATGTAAGATCGGTTATATGAAGCAGGCCGTCAATACCGCCAAGATCGATGAAAGCACCAAAATCGGTAATATTCTTGACACGCCCCTCCATAATCTGATCCACATCCAAATCTTCAAACAGAGCATCCCGCTGTTCCTTCATGCTCTCTTCCATGATGACTTTATGCGAAACAACGATATTTTTACGAGCTTCATTTAATTTGACAATTCTCAGATCAATCGGTTTGCCAACAAACTGATCAAAATCCCGAACCGGACGGAGATCAATTTGGGACCCCGGCAAAAAGGCCTGAACACCTTCTAAATCAACCGCCATACCGCCTTTGATTCGTTTTATAATGGTACCCTGGATAATGGTTTCATTATCGAACACTTCACGCAGGTTTTTCCATCGGCGCATGAAATCCGCCTTTTCTTTGGATAGAACCGTTCTGCCGTTTCTATCCTCAAGATATTCAAGGTACACTTCTAGCGATTCGCCTACTTTCGGCAGGTCTTCATCCAAAAATTCGCTTCGGTCAATAATACCTTCGGATTTAAACCCGATATCAATCAGGATTTCCTTTTCATTCATTCCGATCACACGGCCGTGAATCAGCTGGTTTTCGGATATATCGGAAAAGGTATTTAAATAGCTGTCCAGAAGGTTTTGCTCTAGGCTGTCTTCTTCCGGTTCAGTGGAAAGGTCTTCCGCGGCAACTCGTTTAATATCCTTAAATAAATCTGCATCTAAATAATTAAAGTTAATTTGCTGCTCTCCATTGGATGACACAGGTGCTTCTTCCGCAGGTGCGGCATCGGCACTGGCGTCCGGCGCTGTTTCTTCCGCGGGAATTTCCGCAGCAGCGTCAGCCGTCTGTTCAGTGGTCAGTTCTTCATTGCTCATTTGTTTTTCGTTTTTTCTCTTTTTTGGTTAACTATTTCAATCATCTTTGATACCTGTTCATCGATTGTCATTTGACTTGTATCGATTTCAATGGCATCCTCAGCTTTTTGAAGCGGCGAATGTTCCCGCGTGGAATCATATACATCCCGCGCCTCGATATCTTTCACCAATTCTTCAACAGATTTTTCCTCGCCTAACTTTCGAAGGTCGTCCTGCCTGCGTTTTGCTCTCACTTCCGAATCAGCGACGAGAAAAAATTTCACATCGGCATCGGGGAATACTACGCTTCCGATATCCCTGCCTTCCATGACGCAATCCGAATGCAATGCTATTTTTCTCTGCAGGCGAACCATAGTTTCTCGAACTTCAGGAATTGCGCTCACCGGGCTGACTGCAGATGTTACCTCAGCAGAGCGAATCCTGCTTGTTACATTTTCACCGTTAAGATAAGCAGTGGGCTCTCCGTTCTCCTCGGTCAGATTCACATCTATTGAATTCAGTAATGATTCCACCGCATTTTTGTCAGTTAAAGAAATTCCCTGCTCAATAAATGCCAACGTAACACATCGGTACATTGCGCCGGTATCCAAATACAAAAAGTCCAACTGCATTGCCACTTGGCGTGCACTTGTACTCTTTCCGGACGCCGCCGGACCGTCTATAGCGATAATCATTGTTTTAGATTCTCAAAAAGCCGAGGAATTTAGTTTTAGTATGATAGAAAACCAATATATTGGCTCATTGCCAGTTAAGGCCATTTTTATCTTTTTTGGGGCTTGCATACAGACTTCAATTTTGTGATTTCTTCCTCGGTTAAGATTCTAGATTGTCCTTCTTTTAATCTTCCAAGGGCTAACGGACCAAACTGATTCCTGTGCAGGGAAAACAATTTAATTTTCAATCGTTCCATCATTCGCCGGATTTCTCTTTTTTTCCCTTCAGTCAGTTCCAAGACTGCAGTCGTTCGCTTTTTAATTGTTTTCTGGCTGATAACTTTCGCTCTTCCTCTTTGACCATCCCACACATGGACTCCTCTTTTTAATTTTTGAATCTCATTGGGTTGGATCTGCCGATCTATAACAAGTTCATATCGGCGCGGAATCCTGTTTTTAGGCAGCAATAATGATCGGGACAATGTACCGTCATTGGTGAGCAGAAGCAGGCCCGTTGTATCTTTATCCAGTCTTCCGACAGGAAAAACACGCTCTTTGACCGCCACTAAATCCATGACGGTCTTCCTCCCCTGCGGATCTCCCACGGAAGTAATGTATCCTTTGGGTTTATGCAGCATATACACGACGGTTGTATCGGAAACCGTGATTTGTCTTCCGTCAAAAATGATTTTATCATCAGCGGTTACATCCAGCGCGGGGTCAGTTACAATTGTTCCGTTGACAGAGGTTGTAGCAGCGCGGATCAATTCATCAGCTTTCCTCCGCGACGCCACTCCGGCATGGGCGAGAAATTTATTCAGGCGCACGAACGCCGCCGTCCGAATTTTCATCCGCGGCTGTGAGTTCTGTGATTTCCCTTAGGCGGGGAAGATCCGAGATGCGGTCTAATCCGAAGTGTTCCAGGAATTCTCGTGTCGTACCGTATAAGAGCGGACGACCGGGTCCTTCGGCGCGGCCGGCAATCTTTAATAACTGGCGGGACAACAGTGTTTTCAATACTCCGGAACAATCTACGCCGCGAATGGACTCGATCTCGAATCGGCTGAGTGGCTGTTTGTATGCAACAATGGCAAGCGATTCCAATGCTGCAGCAGAAAGCTTGAGTTTGGATTGATTCTGAATAAGGCGCCGAACCCACGGGCTGTATTCCGAACACGTTGCAAATTGATACCCTCCCGCAACTTTTCTTACCTCAAATCCGTGCTTTTCTTTTTCGTATTTCTCTTTGAGTTTTTTGACAAGTTCAGCCAGCTTGGGCGGGTCGTCCTTAAATACACTATTAATCCGGCTTTGATTCAGCGGCTCAGGGCTCGCAAATAGCAACGCCTCAAGAATCCGAAGCTGTTCGTTTTTCTGCATCAGCCGATCACCACTTTATGGATTTCCAAATCATCAAATAATTCATTTTGATAAACAACGACAGATTTCATCCGAATCAGGTCGAGCAGAGCTAGAAATGCGACAATCATTTCAATTTTAGTCTCAAATTTTTCAATCAGTCTTGAAAACCTCAATTTTCCTTCGCCGTCAAGCATGGCAAGAATGGCATTTTTTTGTTCGTCCAGACTAGCAATTTCCCGATGAAGTTCGATCGGTTTTAAAACGGGGCGGTTTTCCAGTGCGGTTTTGAAATGCGCGGCAAGATCAAAAAGCGATACAGCTTTTAGGTACAAGCCGGGATTCTCTTCCTCTTCCTCGATGGTCTCTTCTCCCGTCCGTTTAAACAACTCATTTTCTTCATTGGCAAGGATATCAAGATTTGCCGCTGCGTCCTTGAAACGCGTGTATTCCTGGAGTTGCAACATCAATTCAATTCTCGGATCGATGATTTCGCCTTCTTCATCCAATTCCGGACGGGGCAGCAGCATCTTCGCTTTGATCCTCATCAGTGTAGCTGCCATTACCACAAATTCACCCGCAATTACAATGTTGGATGATCTGGCATGGTCCAGAGTTTTGAGGTATTCTTCCGTGATTTTCGCAATCGGAATATCATAGATGTCCATTTCGTCCCTGCGAATGAAATACAGAAGCAGATCCAGCGGTCCTTCAAAATTTTCTAGATGGACGTGATACGCATTAGCCTCCATAAGATATCCCCGTGGCTTTTCTCGCTTTTTCTAAATATTCCGCAGCTACTGATGATGCTTTTGCTGCGCCGGATTTCAGCATACCTATTACATCATCCTTATGATTCATCAAAGCATCTCGCTTACTGCGCGCATCCGCAAAATGATCCATCACTGTTTCGTAAAGCGATGATTTCACATCGCCGAAACCCAAGCCCGGCTTTTCGGCCTTCGACTTCAGATCTTCGATTCCCATTTCATCCAGAAACAGGGAGTAAAGCTGAAATATGGGAGCGGAAAAATCTTTCGGCTCATCAACAGGAGTGGAGTCTGTCACGATGGACATGATTTTCTTTTTGATCTCTTTTTCATCATCGAAAATAGGGATGATATTATCGTAAGATTTGCTCATCTTCTGCCCGTCCGTGCCCGGAACCATTTGCAATTTTTCAGCAATATCAGGTTCCGGTATGATGAAAACGTCTCCGAATGTCTGGTTAAATTTTTGAGCGATATCCCTTGTCATTTCCAAGTGCTGTTTTTGGTCTTTTCCTACCGGAACAAGTTCGCCGCCGAACAGAAGGATATCCGATGCCATTAATATGGGATAATTAAACAATCCCATATTTGGAGTAAGGCCCCGCGCAAGTTTGTCCTTATAAGACGTTCCCCTTTCCATCAGCCCGACGCCGGTAACATTAGAAATCAGCCATGTGAGTTCCGTTACTTCCGGAACATCACCCTGAATCCAAAATGTTGATTTTTCAGGATCCATTCCCAAAGCAATAAAATCGATAGCCGCCTGAAGCGTATTTTCGCTTAATACATTTGCATCATGAACTGTCGTGAGTGCGTGGTAATTGACAATGCAGCAAAAAAGATCGTTTTCTTCCTGATAACGAATCATCCGCTGCATCATGCCGAAATAATTGCCGAGATGCAGTTGTCCGGAAGGCTGGATTCCGCTGAGTACTCTTTTCATGTCCGAGGTGTTCCTTTCATCAGAAAGGCTCCAAAAACAAGTATGGCCTCCAAGAGGCTTGCTGGTCCTTAATGAATTGCTGAAAATAATGAATTCTGTTCGGTTTTCTCGGAAACCTTTTTAACGGCATATTTGCCTCTTCCGGCGTGCGGTTGCCTTTTGTCCTGTTGCACGGAGGACACGCCGTTACCAAATTTTCCCAAGCATCCGATCCACCGCGCTCTTTCGGCACGATATGATCTATGGTAAAAGGCCCTGATTTTGTTGAGCAGTATTGGCAATGGTAGTTATCGCGAAGCAGGATATTTCTTCTGCTCAATGCAACACTCATGCTGTTGAAATTCACAAAATCTTTCAGTTTAACAATACTGGGAAGACTGAAAGAAACAGAAGGTGAATGTACTTTTTCCCCGTAGGATTCAAGAACATCTACCTTGTTCAAATAGTTCAGGCATATGGCACGGCGGGCTGTGCAAATAGTGAGCGGAGTGTAATTGGTATTCAGCACAAGCACGGACCGGTTTAAGAGGGATCCGTTTTTTTGGTGTCCGTTCATCATCGTCATAACTGCAGTACCTCCTCAACCGAACATACCGCAACATGCTTTTCAATTAATTCGATGTTAACAGAATCAGAATGTTCATCGAGCGATTCTTCTTTTACAAATCCTTGGGAATGAATGAATGATTTGTTTCCCGTAGACATCGCAACGTGGGTAATGGACTCTTCTGTACCGAAAAAGTGCACATCGCCAATAGTAGAATTTTGGATATCTATGGCAGCAGTTTTAAAAGCATCATATTGCTGGTGCGCATCTCTCGGAAGATCAATCCCCGCAGAATGAAACACAGTTTGGACAAATCCGGAGCAGTCAAATCCTTTGGGAGATTTTCCTCCCCAAAAATACGGAGCGCCTAAAAAGCGTTTTGCCGTCAGCACAAGCTGCTCTCTGGTTGGTTCGGATTTTGTATCCATGAGGTCACCCTTATAAAATCCGCTGATTCCGTCCGGGAGAATGACCGAATACGTATTTGCCTCATCAAGCGGCTCAGCATGAATTTTTGAACCAAAGGTAACGTCCCGCAGCGGAATAGTTTGCGCAATATTTTGAAATACAATGCCGTGTATATCCGTAACGGTATGGGAAGCAGAATAATTTTCTCCAACCGTAAAACTAAATATACGGTGGCCCCAGCTTTCGTATCCGTCCCATTGGCGGATTTTAATCCAATTTCCGTCATCTTCTAACGCATCACAGCTCTCTCCCATGAGACCCTGCGTCACCACGGGAGAATTGAAGTCCGGATCCGCGTAAAGATTCGCTACGGAAACATTGATGGTATAATGGCTGGGTTTCACTTTATTTCCTATCAAATATAGAAGGTAAATTTATTGCAGTGATCTTTTGAATCACAACCCTTCTTCGTCGGAAAATCCGAGGAAAGTCCTTGTGCAAAAATCTGAACCTTCGTAAGATTTATCAACTATTTGACACGGTTGCACATCAGGGAAGCCGGTGAAAATCTGGCGCAGTTCCCGCTACTGTAAGTGCAAAATGCACAAGTCAGGAACCTGAGTAAAACCGTGTATCCACTAACTTTCGGGACAAAGGTTATGATACGTTCGGAATTACCATCATGCATAACCCCTTTATAGAAAGGGGTTTTTTCTTGCTCAAGTTTATAAGAATTATTCTTATTTCAGGATTGCTGACTGTTCTTCTTTCTGCGGTTCAAGGCATTTTCGGTTATGTGATTGATAATCAAAACCAGCCCGTTGATTATGCAACAGTCAGAACTGCTCATTCGGATAAGTGGATTATTTCTGATGAAGCCGGATATTTTATGTTTCCTTCCGGTCTGAACCGCGGCGACAGCCTCATCGTTTCCAGAATTGGGTTTCGGAAAACTTCGGTTGATATTTCAGATGATGTCCCTGTGGTTATTCGCTTACAACGGGAAGTGATTAGGCTGGATGCTGTAAATGTAAAAGGGAACTTTTCATCTAAAAATACAGAATGGAACAGCCAGACCCTTTCAGAAACGGATCGTATTGCAAAAACAAGTGCCGTCCAGTCGCTGGGAGGTTCATTTTTAAAAACATACGGAGGGCGTGCAGGCATTTTGCTGTTAGGCATTGACGGCGGCAAACCCGAACATACAAAAATTGTTTTGGATGGAATAGACCTCACTAACCCACAGAACGGCCAATCAGATTTGTCGGAGATTCCGGGAGAGTATTATGAGCAGATGTATTTTGCAAAAACTCCGGGCATTTCATTTGGATCCGGGGCCATGGACGGTGCGATTTATCTAAAGCCTTGGCATACACGATCAAAATTGTCAATAACTTCAGGATCACAAGGATACCGATCCGAATCCATCCGCTACAATCTTCTGGACCGTAAAAACCTTGGGCTTTCATTCATCGGCGGCCAATTAAGGGAATCGGGGAATTATTCATATTCGAACGGGAGCGAAACGGCATCACGGGAGAATAATGATTTTGACCGGAAATTTAGCGGTGTAAATGTTCGAATCACCCATTCAGACAGAGCCATCATAACAAGTTCTCTTCATATATCGGAAACTGACAGAGGATCTGCTGGTCCTGTTTCGCACCCATCACCCTCCGCACGGAGGAACAATGAATTCATTCTTGCAAACGCAACGATACACCAACTTTTTTCGTCAGGACATATTTCATTCGCTGTAAACCACAGATCCAACGATGAGCGGTATTCCAATCCGGGAACGGATACAAGCCGACACCAAGTGTTATCTGAAAATGCGGCTATCCGCTGGAAGCAGCAAATTTCCCCTACATTGCACATCCATGGATCCGCAGAAATAAAAAGGGAATCTGTGGAAAGTACATCGTTGGGAAACCGTTCAAGAAACAATGCTTCCGGTGCAGTGTCCATATCCTATGTTCCGTGGAACTCAATCAAACTGCAGCCGTCGGTTCGAATTGACAATGCTGATGCAGTCCGCCATACGTATGATGTTCAATTGGAGGTAACTCTTCCATTTTCCGCTGCAATAAATGCGGAGACCGGAACAGGATTTCGTCTTCCAAATTTCAATGATTTGTATTGGCCGGCCGGATCCTATACGGAAGGGAATGCCTCCCTAAAACCGGAAGAAAGTACTTTTGCTTCTGCAGCCATTGATATCCCGCTCATGAAAAACGGTTCGCTGGGAATAGGATTTAGATCAAGAAAAAGCAAAAACCTGATCAATTGGTCTCAAGGATCTGATTGGGTCTGGAGGCCGGAAAACATTGATAAAAGCTCAAGAGAAACTGCTTCAATATCATTCACGGTACCGAAGTGGATAAACGGACTTGCAATATCAGGAAATATTTCTTTTATCAAAGCAAAGAATGAATCGACTGGGAAAAGGCTGGAATATGTACCGGACAGAATAGCGGTCCTTAAGATAGGCTACACCTATAAAAACCTGAGTTTCGATGTCATCAATCATTTTACCGATACCCGGACATATACCGGTTACGATGAAAATTATAATTTCGTGGATAAGTTGATTGACCCTGTTTCTAACATCACATTAGGCTTCCACGCAGCCATTCCATGGATACCCTCAGCTCAAATCCATATGGTCATTGAGAATGCTCTTGATTCGGATATTTCATTTTTTCCGGATTATCCGGAACCGGGACGCAGTTTAACAGGCGGATTTACGTTTAGATTTTAGGTTCAGTTATTGAACTGCCATGTGATTGAAAAACTGACTCTTCTCCCCAATTTAGGAAAAAATGGATTCGCATGGAAAAAAGTGGATTCCTCGTCCAAATCCGAAAACCATCCGCTGATGGTTGGATAGGATGCATTGAGAATATTTAGAATTTGATACCGAATCAATACAGAAGAAATAACGGCATCAATACGAAAATTGAGGATTCCGAAATCTTCCGCAGCAGTTTCGCTTCCGATAGATACCGGCCGATGTAAAACGGGATGGAAAGCGTTAGACTTGGACCGCATCCCTGCCGCATCCGCCCAGAGGTAAAATGTGGTCAGCATATTTTCTCTGAACAGCCATTCGGTTCCCTGAATTCCAATATTCGCCCTTAAACCGATTCCATCTGATTCGGGAATGGGATTCGGCGAATAGACCATTTCGCCGCTGAAGATCCACCGACGATATAGTTCCCATTTCCATGCAGGACCCATTGAAATGTAAGGTTCTTCAAATCCGTTCTCTTCGCGAATGCCGGCAAAAAATTTTCCCGTTAATTCAAACGATGCCCAAGTTTTTCCCGCGGACAAACCTCCTGAATACCACGTTTCGAATTGGCTCCCCGGGCGTGCCATCCTTTCCATGTAATGACGCGGAGATGATTCCAAAAGCGCATTCGCGGATATGTTCCATCCGTTCCAACCAGAAATGACGTTTACTTCTCCATAAATTTGCGACTCCTTTAAATCGGCCGGAACCGTGAATCCGGCATTTGCAACCCATCCCTTTCCGTCCAATCCGGCATAAACCGTATTCCATCCCAGCGAGGATATTGAAGAATCACCGATACTTTGAAATTGTGAATTCAATCCAAAATGGTCCACGGGAAAATCCGTATTCTTTACAGTCAGCCTTCCGTGAATAGATGTTCTGTTCAGCCGCAGATAACCAAGATCCGGGTACGCCAATACATTGGTCATTAATTTTTGATTGAACTGGCTTCCATTCAGCGTCCAACAATATTTATCCGAATCATTTTTTAACAGAAACCCGCCAGAAAGAATTTCATCCGTGTATCTTCCTGTTTCGGCGGAGGAATCGTCCGGCAAACCGACGTCTGTTATTAGGCGAATTACAGAAACATCCAAAGAATTCCCAGTACTTTTCGATGTATAGTCCATTTTATAGGACTGCTGAATTGGGATTTCTGCGTAAGGTACAAGAAACTGGCCTTCCCTTCCTGCAAAATCCCGCTTAAACATGCCAAAGTATTTGCGGGAATTACTATCTGCAGACCGTTGACCAATTTCCAGTTCATCCAGCAAAAAATCTCCCCGTGTATAATCAAGATAACTTGTTACTTTTTGAGAATCCGGCAATGCCCGCAGCACAGGAAATGAGGCAGCGGTTTGCAAACGGAAATCTTTTGATACAAGGTTGCCGTACCTTTTTGGGAAATAGGCAAAAGTTCCGTCCATTATAACCGGTCCAGAAGCCCACGTTCTGTTCCACAAAGTTCTTCCGCCCTGTGTTTCCAAGCCGAACTGTCCAGACCAGTCGAACTGGAGCGATTGTGCGAAAGTAAATCCGCAGAAGCCTGTTATGAGAATAAAGTACCGAATATTGTTAGGCAGCAAGATGTTTCGTTACCCTTGGAATTCCAATGATAAATACAATCGTATTTGAAATTTGGTGAAGCACCGTCATCCCCATGCCTGAAATATAAATGGTCACTGTTTGCGGCCAATCAAAACCAGCGGAAACCGGGTAACTGAGCGTAGTGAGTGAATCGTAAATAAACGTCAGGGAAAATCCGCTAATGCCGAGCATGATTATTTGGAATGCTGTAAAATGCTTTTTGAACAAAATCGGCTTCAGCATTCCGCCCATTAGTCCAACAAACCCCATCGAAATGATTTGTGCAGTAAACAGCGGCGGAAAAGCTAAGCCGGACCCCAGCGGATTCATCCCGGAATAAACCGCTTCCGAAGTGATGCCGACAAGCCCGCCCCACATTGGCCCCAAGGTTAGTCCGGAAAGAAAGATAACAATGGTAATCAGTTCAACGTTCGGTACGAATACCAGTGCAAATCCGAGGCCTGCGGCCGTTGCTGCAAAAATCGCAGCTTTTACGAGGCGATCCATATGCATACAGTAATTATTTCGAAGAAGGTTTGGTTCCGCGGTAAAGCGGCATGCGAAAATAATTCCGCCTGTCCGTCCAGCTTCCTTCATCCGAATCTTCTTCAAGGATTCTGTCCATCAAATTCACCTGCGCATCCATATAATCAATCAAATGCAGCAGGAGCGCTTCCTTGAACATGGGGCGTCTGGGACTCTGCCATTCCCTTTTCCCCTGATGTGATAAAATCATATGTTCTACTTTTGCCGCGAGATCCTTCGGAAATCCTTTTAGCTTTTTAATGGCCGCGGCCACCATATCCCGCCCTAAGACGATATGTCCGATAAAATGGCCTGAATCGGTATAATCAAATTCCATCCCGTCCGAAATTTCTTTCAATTTACCGATATCATGCAGCAGTACTCCTGTCATCAGCAAATCCAGATCTGCGTCATAATGCGGGCCGATTGTTTTGGCAATAGATGCCATCGAAAGCGTATGCTCCAGCAAACCTGACCGGTAAGCATGATGAAGAGATGCTGACCCGGGATGAACCAAAATTTTGTCTTTATTTTCTTTATAGATTTGGGAAGCCAGCTGTTTCAAATGTGACGATTTGATTCCCTTGATATATCCGGTAATGGATTTCCACATTTCCATAGGATCAGCCTTTGAGGCAGGCACAATCATAGCCGGATCATAGCCGTATCTTCCGTATGACTGCACCGAAGCACGGTTGATCTTTTTTACCACCAGCTGGTGACGATCCTGAAAAACTTCCACTTCTCCGGCAACTGCAACCGGATCGCCCGGATCGAATTTTTCATGAAATTTCGGGATATTGTCCCACACTTTGGCGCCAACTTGCCCCGTTTTATCTCGTAAACTGAGATCGAGATAAAGGTCGCCACCGCGGGTATGCCTCAGGTGTTTTTCCACGCAAAGGAAAAACCCCTGAATGGTTTGTCCTTCTTTGAATTCAGTGATAGTCGAAATTTTCTTCATATTGTGTCCCGAAAAAGATTCGGATACAATTTTTGCCTCCGGATACTTAGCTTTGTAAACTTAGGTGTTATGCAATTAACGATTCAATCCATTTCTTATGATAACCCGGAAGATAAACGAATTTTGAAAGCCTGCCTCATCCGGTGGTTTGAAAATCCAAAGGATCTCAACCTGACCGATCCGAACATGAAATTTCCTTTCAATTTTGATGCTTGGATAAAACGAAGCTATGCCAAGCCGGGCACAACAACTTTTGTTGCCAAGGATGGAGACTGGATCATCGGCTATATCAGTATTTTGATCGTACGCAAGATCATGAAAGGACACCTTTTTCATTTATTTGTCGACCCTTCCCACAGAAAAAAAGGTATTGGCACTTCCCTCATAAACCATGCAGAAACCTATTCCGGCAATGAGGGTGTCTCGGGTTTATCGCTTAATGTAGCCCCGAATAATGACGGCGCAATTAGGCTGTATACGTCGCTTGGTTATGAGCCGGAAGGAAAGGCTTCTTCGGGGAGTTTTTTCTATAAGAAATGGATTTAGGAACAGTTGACGCAGAGGCCAAACAGCTGATGAATATGCCGAATCAGCTTATATCCGAATTCATCCGCCACACGGTTCTGAAGAGATTCAATCTCTTCTACCATAAATTCTTCGATCCTTCCGCACTGAATACAAATAAGGTGGTCGTGGTGGCTGGGATCAATCTTATGTTCGTAGAGTGACCTGCCGTCACCGAGGTCCAGTTTTCTGACCAGATTGTTTTTTACAAGAACATCAATGGTTCTGTATACTGTCGCTCTTGAAACATTGACACCGGATTCACGAATGGAAAAATATATTGCTTCGGCATCTCTGTGATCATCGCTGGAACAAAGCTCGTTCCAAACAGCCTGGCGCTGATCCGTGTAACGCAGTCCTTCCTTTTTCAGGACCTTCCTTAACTGTTCGCTGTCATGGCTCATGATTCCGGCGATGCAACCTTTTTGAGATTTGCAAAACGGACGATGAGTTTTTTCTTGAGCCCATCCTTAAACACAACGCCGACACGCTGGTTCTCTCCGGATCCGCTGAGAGCCATAATTTTTCCGATGCCGAAAATAGCATGTTCCACGGTATCGCCGACCCGAAAATCATCAAAGATGGTTACTGTTCGCTTGAGCTCCATCCGCACCTTGCCCTTTTTTGTGACAAGTTTACGAGTGACAGCGGATGAAAAATTGATCTTTTCCAGGCTGTCTTCTGGAATCTCATGGATAAACCGCGACACCATTCCGTAAAAACTTTCTCCGCCGTACCGCCTTCTGTTTTTTGCGTAGAGCAGATACACTTTATCTTTTGCACGAGTTAATCCGACGTAAAAAAGCCTCCGCTCTTCTTCCAGTTGGTCCACTGCTTCAAGCGCCTGGTAAAGGGGAAACAATCCGTCTTCAAGTCCCGCCAGGAAAACGACCGGAAATTCAAGCCCTTTTGCTGCATGCACCGTCATAAGCGTTACCCTATTGTCTTCGTCATTCCACTGATCAATATCCGTCAGCAGAGAAACTTCTTCGAGAAATTCCTGAATTATAGCATCAGGATTTCGGGCCATGAACTCATCCACGCCGCTTAAAAATTCCATGATATTTTCAAACCGGTCCCGGTCCTCCGGCATTTCGCTTTCCTTATAATGGCGGACTACGCCGGTATCTTCCGCAAGGGCACGCACCAGTTCCCCGGCACTCAGCTTTTCCAGCAGTTCAGCATATTTAGTGACAATTGCGTGGAATTCTTTAAGTGCATCCGCCTGCTTCCCTCTGATTTCCATTCCTTCCGGATCGTTTAATACGTCAAAAAGGTCTCTCTTCTTTTTCGCCGCATAAGCAACACATTTATCCAGCGTTTTGCTGCCGATTCCTCTCGGAGGGAAATTGATCACACGGCGCAGAGATACGGTGTCCTTTCGGTTTACGATCAGCTTCAGGTATGCCATGATATCCTTGATCTCTTTCCTTTCATAAAACCGGACTCCGCCAATGATATTGTAAGGAATTCCATTGCGGCGGAAGCTGTCTTCCAACGCACGGGACTGGGCATTCGTTCTGTATAAAACAGCGAAATTGCTGAATGGACGCTTGTTGATCTTTATTTCTTTTTCAAGCGCATTAACAACTGCATCCGCTTCTTCTCCTTCATCATTGGTTTCGATAAGGCCGAGCTTTTCCCCTTCCCCGTTATGCGCCTGCAGTTCTTTCTCGGCACGCTTCAGATTGTTTTTAACCACGGTTGTGGCAGCTTTCAGGATTTCGCCTGTGGAACGGTAATTCTTTTCCAGCGTGTAGGTTTCGCAGCCCGGAAATGCCTTTTCAAAATCAAGGATATTCCGGATATCCGCGCCGCGCCAACCGTAAATGGACTGGTCGTCATCGCCCACAACACAGATTTGCTTGTGTTTTTCCGCCAGCTTTTTAATAAACAGAAACTGCGGGCGGTTCGTGTCCTGATATTCATCCACCAGAATGTATTTCCAATGTTCGCGGTATTTCTTGAGGACTTCCGGATGCTTTTCAAAGAGTTTCAGCGGAAGGAGAAGCAAATCGTCAAAGTCCACTGCATTGTTCTTTTTGAGCGCTTTTTCATATGCTTCATAAATTTCCGCCAGACGCTTGTCCAACACGGTCCGCGCCTGTGATTTCGCTTTTTTGATCGGAATCATCCGGTTCTTAAAAAGGCTAATATTCTGACCTGCACCCGATGGTGAAATGTCCGTCTTTGGAATGTCAAGTCCGTCTAAGATCGTTTTCAGAAGCGCGTTTTGGTCCTGAATATCATAAATAACAAAATCTCTGGTATATCCAAGTTTTTGAATCTCGTTTCTCAGCAGTCGTGCACAAATTGAGTGAAAGGTCCCAATCGAAATAGCCGATGTTTTTCCCTTTATAAGTTTGCGCACCCGTTCCTTCATTTCATTGGCTGCTTTATTGGTAAATGTGACCGCCAAAATATTTTCCGGGCTTACAATTTTCTCTTTTACCAGATGTGAAATCTTGTGGGTGAGGACGCGTGTTTTTCCGCTGCCGGCTCCCGCGAAAATGAGAACCGGATTGCCCACTGCCTCAACAGCGGCTTTTTGAGATGCGTTCAATCGTTCTTTCTTCATGAAGTTTCCTTATTCAAATCGTTGGTGCGTTTTGCTTTGCTTGCATCCCGGCGCACTTTTTGGAACTTCCGTTTTGCCCGGTTATGCTCTTTTTCTGTTTTGGAAAAGGTATGGTATCCGTCGCCGCGGGCCACAAAATAAAGGTAGCTGTTCTGTTCAGGATATAGAGCAGCTATAATCGAAGCTTTTCCGGGGCTGTTGATTGGCCCCGGAGGCAGTCCTTCATTTAAATACGTATTGTATGGAGAATCAATTTTTAAATCTTTATTCAGAAGGCGCCTCGGTCCGTCTTCAATAATGTACTGGATGGTCGGATCGGCCTGCAGAAGCATTCCTTTTTTCAGCCTGTTGTGATACACGCCTGAAATGGTTGGCCTTTCTTCATCATAGATCGCTTCACCTTCAATAATGGAAGCAAGGGTAACCGTCTCAATTTCTGTGAAGCCAATTTCTTTTATTCTGTCTTCCATGTGCGAAGAAAAGTTTTTCCTGAATTCAGACGCCATAGACCTGACAATAAATTCCGGATCTTCATTTTCCGGGTAGAAATAGGTTTCCGGGAAAAGATATCCTTCAAATGATTTTGCATTTACGCCAAATTCATTCAACAGACTTTTATCCCGGCAGGCATTCAGGAATTTCCTTTTGCTGATGCCCAACTTTTTGTGGAGCTCTGCTGCGATATTTTCAAGCGTCCATCCTTCCAGCACGGTTACGCGCTTCAATACCGGCGCCCCATTCACGAGTTGATCAATAATTCTGTAATTGCTGTTCGCATGTATCAGTTTATAGGATCCGGCGGGAATCTCTGTTTCTACTCCGAGTGCCTTTACTCCCCAAAGAAATGCTCTTTGGCTTCGGATGATACTGAGGTCGTGCAATTCTTTGCTGATTTCTTTCACAGAACTTCCTTTAGATATATCAATCGTGACGGAATCGTAGGGATTCCCCTGAGGCCAGAACAGAATAAGCCCGTAAAATGCGAGCAGACTGACGAACAGAACTCCTGATACAACTCCCCCGATCTTGGCTGTTGGCTTAAGATGGTGTAATTCCATGGAATAATGGGGCGGAATCTAATGCAGTTTTTCGACGCCGTCCAAATACTAAAGATCAGTTAGCTATCTGCCCGATCTATTCAGTAATTAGGCGTAAAATGGTTTTGTTTCCGGGGATCTCATTAAGTAATTTTGCGGCCGCTATGAGCAAGGAAAAAGCACAGGAAAAAGCTCATCTCTTCGAGGGATGGGCATTTACAAAAACTAATTATATCATCTTCGGAGTTGGTCTTGCGCTGATCGCAGGCGGATATGTAGTTATGTATACTGGCACCGTGAACAGCTTTCAAAGCCTTTCTCTGGCGCCGGTAATGCTTTTTCTTGGTTACGTGGTTGTTATCCCGGCAGCTTTGATTTACCGGGATAAAAGCAATTCTCAGTAAAGAAATTTTCTGGGGCTGTAGTTCAGTTGGTTAGAACGTCCCGACTTGTATGTCGGGAAGATCGCGAGTTGGTCCTTTGGACTTGAACTCGCATAACAAAAGATTTATTGAAAATGGGGCTGTAGTTCAGTTGGTTAGAACGCCGGCCTGTCAAGCCGGAGGTCGCGAGTTCAAGTCTCGTCAGTCCCGCTTTTTGAACCCCCGTTTTCTCATCAAGAAATCGGGGGTTTTTATTGGGTTTTTTGTTTGTGGGATGATGTGGAATTTTGTTAACTGCAGGAGAGAATCTTGAAGAAGTTAAATGAAATGGGTATTTGAAAAATTGTTACGGTAATGACTAGCCCCCAAACTGAATCTCAAAAACCTTCGTTTTTGAAACTATTCTGCTTTGTATCATAATTTGTCTCAATTATTCTAAACCAAGTATCATTTCCCGTCTCTTTATCTAATTATTAAAACCGCCCGGTGTAAACCTTTTTAATACTTTTTGGCATAAGAATAGTATAAACCATATAGGAGCCAAAAATGAAAATTGGATATATGCGGGTTTCAACGAATGACCAAAGCACAGATTTACAGGAAGATGCTTTAAAGAAAGATGGCTGTAATCAAATATTCAGTGATACGGCCAGTGGAGCAAAGACTGATCGACCAGGGCTTGAGGAAGCTTTATCATTTCTTCGTAAAGGTGATACGCTTGTTGTATGGAAACTGGATCGGCTTGGTCGCAGTTTGAAACACTTAATCGAAGTAGTGATTCTGCTAAATGAACGGGAGATCTATTTTAAGAGCCTTCAGGAAAGTATTGATACAAGTACAAGTGGTGGAAAGTTAATTTTCCATGTTTTTGGAGCTCTTGCAGAGTTTGAACGAGACATTATTCGCGAGAGAACAAAAGCTGGACTTGATTCAGCTCGTGCTCGTGGGAGAGTTGGCGGCAGACCTAAGAAGTTAGATGATAAGAAAGTTGCTTTGGCTAAATCAATGATGGCTGATCATTCCAACTCGATCTCAGATATCTGCGATACCCTGGGTGTTTCCAAGGCTACGCTTTACCGGTATCTGAAAGAATAGGAATCGGTCGTTAATGTAATGAAAGAAGGGGCAATTAATTTTGCCCCTTCTTTTTATTTAATCTTACAAACAAAAAAACCACGAATGTGGGGCTTGATGTTGTGAAAAGGGTAGAATTATTTAAGAAGTATCATCTTCTTTGTTTGTCTAAAACCTCCTGCTTCAATAGTATATAAATATACTCCTGCTGATATTGGCTGCCCTAAATCATTGGTGGCATCCCAAACAACTGATTTATAGCCGGCACTTTGTTGGTTATTAAACAATGTCCTGACTTCACGACCCATGATATCATAAATCGTAATTCTTACCTGTGTGTCTTCAGGTAAATCATAGCGCAGTATTGTCGTTGGGTTGAATGGGTTAGGATAATTCTGATACAGAGCATACACATCAGGAATAATATCTCCATGTATTGACAGAACACCACCTGCATCAATAAAAATATTCCAAACATCATTTGACATTGTTGTGTCATCACTATCTGTAGTAAACACCGTCCAGTTTCCACTTATGCTGGTATGACCTAACATCCCTATAAGTTCAGCCAGATCCTGGTATGGAATGTTTAACACGGTATCTGACAACACTGTATCAATTAATACCGGTGCACCTGTACCATCGATTCCAAGTACAAACTCATAGCTTAAATCATCACCTTCTATATCGTAGCTGGATTCCCATCTTATCATAAGGTTCATTTCCTGACTGATATCATTGGGTGTTATCACTAATTCCGTACTATCTGCAGGATTTAAGAGGCCAAACTCTATCGGTGCATCATTTACAGGCAGGATAGTAACGTGAACCGTATCATTTGCAGTCAATCCAATCAGGTCTGTAGCTGTAACAATTATATCCGTCTCGCCATTGCCATTTTCCGTAAATACAAGAAATGGCAAATTATTTGAATCATATTCCACTGTTACAAGCGTATCGGCCAGGGAAATAACAGTAATGGTCAGACTGTCGCCCACAGCAATATCAAAATCATCAAAAACACCATTGATATTCAATGTTACCGGCTCACTGTCTTCATACACCTCAATGTCAGCTATGGAATTTGCCACAAATGGCGCATCATTGATATTCTCAATAGTGAGTTTTAAAGTATCCACTGCGTACTCACCAGCTATGTCACTGGCAATAATCATTATCTCAACATCGCTCATAAAGTTCTCTGTTGGATAGACAATTAGAGCTGTAGAATTGATCCGGCTATTGGGGCCATTCTGGCGTGTATTTAGAATTTCGGTATCTGCTCTAAAAGACAATATATCCTGCTTAACTGATTTATTCCTATTATTCTGCAAGGGTGATAATATCCTACCATCTTGACGATTTTTCATTTCAAATCGCTTGACGGTCATGATTCTGGATCCATGATAATTGGACATGTTACCCATTACGTTATAACTATCATCCGTGCTGAATGACAGTGAATCAAGTCCCTCACCCAAAACACTCCCAGTGTAGGAAAGTATATCCCCTTCATCTATATCAACAAAATGGACTTCAAGGACGGGTATAATAACCGCGCCAAAATCATCTTCATCTATGGTAACATCCGGCAATGCTGCTATAAGTACCGGAGTATCATTGATGGCATTCACTGTAAATGTAAACGATATTGTGTCTGAAAGAGAACCCAGTCCGTTATCAATCACGATCACAGTAATCTCTGTTTGACCATTCCAGTTTGTTTCTGGTGTAATAGTCAAAGTGTCATCTATGACAATAGTTGTAATATTTGTATCCACTGAAGAAGCAGAAAATATTAGACTGTCTCCATCTATATCTGTCGCTGATAAGATGACAGTCGTGGCCGTATCCTCATTCGTTGTTTGATCAGCAATTGTTGCCATTAAAGGACTATCATTGATATTCTCAATAGTGACCGTTAAAGTATCCACTGCATACTCACCAGTTATGTCACTGGCGATAATTATAATACCAATGTCACCTACAAAGTTCTCTGTGGGATAGACAATTAGGGTCGTAGAATCGGTCCGGCTATTGGAGGTATTCTGGCGTGTATTTAGAATATCGGTATCTGCTCTAAAAGACAATATATCCTGCTTAACTGATTTATTCCTATTATTCTGCAAGGGTGATAATATCCTACCATCTTGACGATTTTTCATTTCAGAACGCTTGACGGTCATGATCCTGGATCCATGATAACTGGCCATGACGTTAAAACTATCATCAGTACTAAATGACAAGGAATCAAGACCCTCACTCAAAGCAATCCCAGTATAGGAAAGTATATCACCTTCATCTATATCAACAAAATGCGCTTCAAGGACTGGTATGATTACTGCACCAAAATCATCTTCGGCGATGGTAACGTCCGGTAATGACTCTATTATTACCGGGGCATCGTTTATATTTTCAATAGTGAGCATCATAGTGTCGGCCACTGATTCACCGTACATATCACTAGCAATAATCATAATGTTGATGTAACCCGCAAAGTTTTCCGTTGGATATACGATAAGGCCAGAGTTTATAGATAGAGAGTCAAGACCGGCTCCCAGAGCACTTGCCGTATACGACAAAATATCTTCTGCATCTGTGTCTGTAAAATGTTCTTCCATAGCGGAAATAATTATTGCGCTGTAAGTATCCTCATCAATGGTAACGTTCGGCAGATTAGTTGTGACTATTGGCGGATTATTTCCATTGTTCTCCCACCAAGTAATGCTGCCATTTGCTGGACCATCTATCCCATAATCCCCGGCTGCTCCTAAAACGTCTAAATCTCCATCGCCATCTACATCAGAGGCGTAAATAGATCTAGCACCATCTAACTGGTAATAGGGCATGGTAATGTTGTTTCTGGTAAAACCCTGGCTGCCGTTGTTCTCCCACCAGACAATGTCATTGGCATTTTGTGCGGCACCAAGAATATCCATATCACCATCACCGTCAAGGTCTGCAGCATAGACATCGTAGGCCCCATCAAAATCATCATCGATAGTGTGCTCTGTGAAATTTTCCTCACCATCGTTCTGCCACCAAGTGATATCATCTGCTCCTGTCGCTGCTCCAAGGATATCTATATAGCCATCACCATCTATATCGGTGGCATAAACAGAAGAAGCGCCAGAAAAATCATCATCGACAGTGTGCTCTGTAAAACTCTGACTGCCGTCGTTCTCCCACCATATAATTTTATAATTATTAACAGGAACCTGAGTGTTATATGTTGCCCCCAGGACATCTACGTCGCCGTCACCATCTACATCGGTGGCGTAAACGTCACGAGCGCCTCCGCAGGTATTTGAGTACTGGCAATCGGACCAGGTAATGATTGGATGTTCTGTGAAATTTTGATTACCATCATTCTCAAACCAGGTGATGTTGTTTCCTGCTGCCAAAATGTCTATATCTGCGTCACTATCAACATCAGTAGCATAAACAGAAATTGCATCATTAAATTCACTATCAATAACGTGATTAGTAAATCCTTGGCTTCCATCATTCTCAAACCATTCAATTTTATGGCCTGCCTCCAGAATATCCATATCGCCATCTCCATCCAAATCAGCAGCGTGTACGGAATTGATGTTGTCGGCTTCACCCTCAAGGCTGTGCTCAGTAAAAACTTGGCTTCCATCGTTCTCCCACCATAAGAAACCATTGGTCTTAAAGCCTGTTCCTAAAACGTCTACATCATCGTCTCCGTCAAGGTCTGTGGCATAGACAGATAAAGCTAATGAAACATCAGAAATAGTTTTTGGAAGGCCAAAATAACCGTTAGGAGCCTGTGCTATGGTTACGTGAAACGTATCAGAAACGGATTGCCCAGCTATATCCGCGGCACTCAGTATGATATCTGTTTCACCCGGTCCATTCTCAACAGACAGGGTGAGTGACGCAGACTCATATGGACCACCTGAATTATAATCTAATGTTACCAGTGTTTCGTCCAATGGCTGTGCGGTAATGGTCAGAATGTCACCTGAGAGCATATCAGGATCATCGAAAACACCTAAATTGTCAGGACCGTACGCGTATTGCATGTAAGCCTGATATCCGGTCCAATAACTTAAGTTAGGTTGTTGGTACAATAACACCGGCTCACTTCCCACATAAACTACGATATCATCATGCGCATCTGCCACAAATGGTGCATCATTGAAGTTTTCTATGTTGAGAGTTATAATGTCGTCTACAGAAGCACCTGATGAGTCAGTAGCGATGACACGAATGTTGATCTCACCCATAAAATTCTCTGTGGGATAGACGACCAGGGCTGTCGAATCAGTCCTGGAAGTACGGCTATTGCTGTAAATATTTTTGTCGACTTTATCTGATTTGGAAAATCGATTATCAAATATATTTTTCTCTGATTCCACAACCTTCCGCTGTGACTGTGAGACGTCATGATTAAAGGATCTATTTTTCTTACGGGAGCCTGGTGTCCGGCTATCTAATTCATAATAACGCTTATAAAATTGATCTTTCTCCGATTCTAGAGTATTTAACTGTGAGAGAGAATCATTGTAGGTAGAGTTGTTGTGACGAGTGAGTCTGTTGCCACTGTTTTTATTAACTAACTGTTCAGTAAATATATCTTTATTGTTATGTCGAAGGGATAAAAGGTCTTTATTGGACTGCTGTTTTAGTTTAGAACGTTTAACGGTCATGACCTTCGTGCCATTATAATTGGCCATGCGGCCTAGCATGAAAAAACTCTCGTTGGCAGTAAATGACAAGGAATCAAGGCCATC